>CANPZR010000266.1 GCA_947589175.1 uncultured Lachnospiraceae bacterium
CCTCTTGCGCAGCCTTCTCCTGCGGAGATTCCGCTGCTCCGGGCGCCTGCTCACCGGCGATGGCGCTTGCCATGTTCTGTCCTGCTGTTTCCGCCGAACCGGCCATGCCTGTCTGCTCCGCCAGGCCAGCTTGGCCTGACGCCTGTTCTGCCGTCCCTGTGGCATCGGCTGGCGGGGCCTCTTTAGCGGCGGCGTCGGCGAGGAGCTCTGCCTCCTCCGGTGAGGGATTTCCCTCCAGGGCCAGGGCTAAGAGCTGTGTGCCGACTTCCTTTGCCAGCCTGGGAACCTGGGTTCCAATGGAATTTAACATATCCCCCAGGGAATCTCCCAGTGATTCCATCTGATACAAAAGCTGGTGTCCCTGGTTCTGGTAGTTCTGAAATTGCTTAACGGATTCCGGCGTGAGGGGCATGTTCAGCCGGTTCATGGTAATGACGGAATTGACGTCGGCTTCCGGGAACCGGGCGCAAAGGCGTATGGCGGATAAAATGCTCTCCCTGCTGATGGACTGCTGGTTTCCCAAGAGGCTCCGCACCACGTCGAGATTGCGTGCGGATTTGGGGAGATTCGCCTCCTCCAGCGCCTGCTCGATCGTATCTTCCATGTCCAGCAGATAGCCGCTTCCCACGGCTTTCATATATATGGTATTCTGATCCAGAGAAGTAATCTGAAAGGCGGCCTTCTGCCCGATGGAGTACTGGTTGGCGTCCGGCAGCTTTCCCGTAAAGGAGGAGCCGTCCTCCATATGAAGCGTGATCTCATTGCCGTGCACGTCGCTGATCACCCCTTTCAGCGTCTGCCCCTCCTGCAGATGCAGGGTGGAGTTGCCGGAGCGGAAAGTCCGGGAACGGGCGGGAGCAGAGGGCGAGGCGCTGCCGGAGTGATTCTGGATGGAATTGCTTAATATGGCCATGTGGATACCCCTTTCTATGAAAAAAAATTAACTCTACTTATTTATATATCGGATAAAAATAAGATTTTTATTGAAAATATTATAATTTTTCTATTGACAATGGGAAATTATGATGGTATCTTTAGTTTAGTCAATGATTAGCACTCGGTTTTGATGAGTGCTAACAACAGGGACGACCGGGCAGACGCCTTGCAGGGCGGGGCGCTGCTGTTGCATGAGATGAAGGATGCCGCTGACGGGACAGAGGAAGTGATGAGATGGAACTGAGTGAGCGCAAGCAGAAGATTCTGGAGGCTATTATTCGGAATTATATGGAGACGGGCGAGCCGGTGGGTTCGCGCACGGTGTCCAAGTATGCGGATCTGAATTTGAGCTCCGCCACCATCCGCAACGAGATGTCAGACTTGGAGGAGATGGGCTACATTTTACAGCCCCATACGTCCGCCGGCCGGATTCCTTCGGATAAGGCGTACCGCCTCTATGTGGACACGATGCTGCGGAGCAAGGATGAGCAGCTCGACGAGATGCGGGAGCTGATGGTGGATAAGGCCGACAAGATCGACCTGCTCTTGAAGCAGGTGGCGAGGCTGTTAGCGCAGAATACCAACTATACCACCATGGTGACGAAGCCCAAGTATGAACACAAGAAGATCAAGTTCATACAATTAAATCAGATTGCAAGCCGCCAGCTTTTAGTCCTGATCGTGCTGGACAACAACCATGTGAGCAACAAGTTTATCAATCTGAGCGACGATCTCGCGGAGGACGTAGTGGCCCAGATGAACTTCCTCATCAACACGGCGCTCAACGGCTTGGATTTTACCGAGATCAACATGGCCATCATGCAGAAGATCAAGGAGCAGGCCGGGGAGTACGGCGACCTTGCCAGCAGCGTGTTAGACTGCGTCGCGGAGGTCATGGCGGAGGAGGACGATTCCGAGATTTACACGTCCGGCGCGACCAATATTTTGAAGTACCCGGAGCTCTCGGACAAGGAGAAGATGACCGAGCTTCTCTCCACCTTTGAGGAGAAGCAGATGTTGGCCGCCTGGGCGAACGATGTGCCGGATGAGGAGGGCAAGGAGCACAACATTCAGGTCTATATCGGAGAGGAGTCCCCGGTGGAGTCGATGAAGGACTGTTCCGTGGTGACAGCCACCTACCAGATCAAGGAGGGCGTCTACGGGCGGATCGGCATCGTGGGACCCAAGAGGATGGATTACGAGAAGGTCGTGGGGACGTTAGAGAACTGTATGCAGCAGTTGGATGATATATTTAAGGGAAAAAAGGATTAGCATAGAAAGGTGGTATGAGAAGTGGTAGAAGTGACAAACGAGGCAGCGGTTCCGGAGGAAGAAGTGGAGAAAGAGCCAATTCAGAATCCGGACGGCATGGAGCAGGCGGCGGAGAACGAGGAGCCGGACACTGCGGAAGAAGCCGAAGTTTTGGAGCCGGAGGCTGAGGATGTGTCAGAGGAGGATGCGCAGGAGGGAGACGATGCGGAGTCCGCGCCCGATGGCAAGAAGAAGATTTTGAAAAAGAAGCCCAAGAAGGATAAAAAGGATGAAAAGATAGAAGAACTGAACGACCGCCTCATGCGAAACCTGGCGGAGTTCGAGAATTTCAGAAACCGCTCCGAGAAAGAGAAAAGCGCCATGTTTGAGATCGGCGCGAAGTCGGTGATTGAGAAGATCCTCCCGGTGGTGGACAATCTGGAAAGAGGATTTGACGGACTGTCCGACGAGGAGAGGGAGACGCCTTTTGTCAAGGGAATCGAGGCGGTCTACAAGCAGGTGCTCACCGTATTTGAGGAGCTGGGCGTCACGGCCATTGAGGCGGTAGGACAGGAATTTGACCCGAATCTTCACAATGCAGTCATGCACGACGAGGATGACTCCGGGGAGACCAACAAGGTCATCGAGGAGTTCCAGAAGGGTTATATGTATAAAGACAGCGTAGTCAGACACAGTATGGTTAAGGTATTGAATTAATTATTTTATATGTGCAGGCCGCTTGAGCGGCAGAAAGTGAGGGAAATCATGAGTAAGATTATTGGTATTGACTTGGGAACAACGAACAGCTGCGTAGCCGTTATGGAGGGCGGAAAGCCGGTGGTAATCGCCAATGCAGAGGGAGCCAGGACGACCCCTTCCGTTGTCGCTTTCACGAAGAACGGCGAGCGTCTGATCGGCGAGCCGGCAAAGCGCCAGGCGGTGACCAATGCCGATCAGACCATTTCTTCCATTAAGAGACATATGGGCACGGATTACCGCGCCACCATCGATGACAAAAAGTACACGCCGCAGGAGATTTCCGCGATGATTCTCCAGAAGTTGAAGGGAGACGCGGAGAACTATCTGGGCGGCGAGAAGGTGACAGAGGCTGTTATCACGGTTCCGGCTTACTTTAACGACGCGCAGCGCCAGGCCACGAAGGACGCCGGCAAGATTGCCGGACTGGATGTAAAGCGTATTATCAATGAGCCGACAGCGGCAGCTCTGGCATACGGACTGGACAACGAGGGTGAGCAGAAGATCATGGTTTACGACCTGGGCGGCGGTACCTTCGACGTGTCCATCATTGAGATCGGCGACGGCGTTATCGAGGTGCTATCTACCTCCGGTGACAACAGACTGGGCGGCGACGATTTCGACAACAAGCTGTGCGACTATATGGTATCTGAATTTAAGAAGGCAGAGGGAGTGGACCTCTCCGGCGACAAGATGGCTATGCAGCGTCTGAAGGAGGCTGCCGAGAAGGCTAAGAAGGAGCTTTCCTCCGCTACTACGACCAATATTAACCTGCCGTTCATCACGGCTACGGAAGCGGGACCGAAGCATTTCGACATGAATCTGACCCGCGCTAAGTTTGACGAGCTGACCGCCGATCTGGTAGAGAGAACGGCTACCCCGGTACAGAACGCGCTGAAAGATGCAGGCATCACCGCGTCCGAGCTGAGCAAGGTGCTTCTGGTAGGCGGTTCCACCCGTATCCCGGCTGTACAGGATAAGGTAAAGCAG
>CANPZR010000267.1 GCA_947589175.1 uncultured Lachnospiraceae bacterium
TTTTGCTCAGCGTATTGTATAAATAAGTCTTTGTCTCTATCATATTTCGCGCTCCCATTATTTAGTGATACCTTTATTATAAAAAGTAGTTGAACTTTTCGCAAGTGTTAATTCATTTTAAATTAAAAATATTCCGATGTCCCCCGTTTGACAGTCCGTCCAAAATGGAGTAAAATAATGTTCGCATTGAATGACAAAAAATTATCATTTTCCCAAAGACATAATTAAGAAGGAGAACTAACTATGAGTATCCATTACAAAAAAGAAATCATTTCACCGGATGTTCTGCAGGAGCTATACCCGCTCACTCCGGAGCAAAAGCAGTTAAAGGAGAAAAAAGACGCCGAGGTCCGCGACATCATCACCGGAGAGTCCGACCGATTTCTCCTGATTATCGGTCCGTGCTCCGCCGACCACGAGGACTCGGTCTGCGAATATATCACCCGCCTGGCGAAGGTACAGGAAAAGGTAAAGGACAAAATTCTCATCGTGCCGCGCATTTACACGAATAAGCCGCGCACTACCGGCGAGGGCTACAAGGGAATCGTGCACCAGCCGGATCCGGAAAAGGAACCGGATTTCATGGAGGGGCTTATCGCCATGCGCAAAATGCACCTGCGCGCCATCTCGGAGACCGGTCTTTTCGCCGCCGACGAGATGCTCTACCCGGAAAACTGGCCCTACATCAGCGACATTCTCACCTATGTCGCCGTGGGCGCGCGCTCCGTGGAGGACCAGCAGCACCGCATGACCGTCAGCGGCATGGACGTGCCCGCCGGCATGAAGAACCCCACCAGCGGGGATTTCTCCGTCATGCTCAACTCTTGCATCGCCGCCCAGGCGCCGCACACCTTTTTATACCGGGGATACGAGGTTTCCACCGACGGAAACCCGCTGGCGCACACGATTCTGCGGGGCGCCGTGAACAAGCACGGACAGGCCATTCCCAACTACCACTACGAGGATTTGGAGCGGCTCCATGAAAAATATTCCCTGCTGGATCTGAAGAATCCGGCCTGCATCGTGGACGCCAACCACTCCAATTCCGGCAAGAAATATTACGAGCAGCCGCGCATCGTGGACGAGGTCATGCACAGCCGCATGGTCAATCCCGCCATCGCCAATCTGGTCAAGGGCGTCATGGTGGAGAGCTATCTCCTGCCGGGCTGCCAGAAGGTCAATCAGCACGAATTTGGCAAGTCCATCACCGATCCGTGCCTGGGCTGGGAGGAGACGGAGCGCCTGATCGACAAGATTGCCAGTCACTTATAATTTGTTAAACATGAAATGTTGCCGACAGACACAGGGATGTCTCGCACATTACCGGATACTTCCCATCAACAGATGCCGATCGCATCACAGAATACTTTCCATCAGCGGCAGGTTGCACCGCGCCTCCAGAAAGCAGGCGGCCGCAAAGACAAGCGCGGCTAAGGCGTACACGACGCCCCGGTGCTCGCCCTGACGGACCTCCACAATATAATAGCAGCAGAACAGATACAGCGGCGCGAACAAAAGCGCCTGGGGGAACAGGCTGGCTCCGTAGTAGAGGATGCCCCTCGCCCCCTCTTTAAAAATAAAAAACAGCAAGAGGAAACCGCCCCGCAGTCCGGTGTAGGCCGCAAACAGCAGCTGATACCACAGGCTGGCCCGCCGGTTTACGGACAGCACCCACAAAAGGAGAAAAAATCTGCCGTGGTTCCACAGCGAATACAGCATGTCATGTGCAAACGCGTGACCGTTCTGAACCCAGCTCTCCGCGTTCTGCCCCATCTGCTCGCCCAGCGCGGCAAAGGAATTTTGAAAAAAATAATAGAAAAACGCTCCCACTAAAAAACCGATGAGATAAAACAGGCAGACTCTCTGCAGATACCCTGTTTTTTCCCCTCGGTTCTTTTCACTGTATGACATGTTCTCCACTTCCTCCCCTTTTTCAGACGCCGAAATAATTGGAATCCGGATGATGCACAGGATTTTCGCGCGCTTTTAATCCTGATACATCATATGAGAGGAAGTCCCAAAACATGAGCCCTTTATTTGCCCCGGAGCACCTTGTACGCCATAAGGGCGGCAATCGTCTTTCCGTCCGTGATCTTTCCGTCCCGGATCATCTCCACCAGCTCATCCAGCGTGTAGCGCTCGATCTGGACAAACTCATTTTCATCTAAATGCTGGCGGGACGGAATCAGGTGTTCCGTGTAAAAAATGCCGATCCGCTCGCTGGTGTAGGCCGCCGCCGAGTGGTAGTCCACCAGATGGTGAATCTCGTCGGAGCGGTAGCCGATCTCCTCCTCCAGCTCTCTGGCGGCGCACAGTTTAAAATCCTCATCCGCGCTGTCGCGCCCCCCGGCCGGAATCTCCAGCAGAAAATCATCAATCGCGCCCCGGTACTGCCGCACGAGGATAATCTTCCCGTCCTCGTCCACCGGAACAATCGCCGCCGCGCCCTTGTGCTCGATCACGTCCCACAGGGCGCTGTTGCCGTTGGGTATCCCCATCTCGTAGGTGTAAAAATCCACAATGCGGCCGTGATACTCCAATCTCTTATCCTTTATCGTAAATTTCTCCATCGCTCAGTCCTCATTTCCCCAATTCTTAAATAATCACATTTTAAACGCTCACGCCAATTCCTTCAAAAATGCCTCGATCCGGTCCATTCCCTTCTGAATCTGCTCCATCGAAATCGCGTAGGACAGACGAATGTGGTCCGGGAATCCAAAATCCGTACACGGAATCACCGCTACGTTGTAATCGTCTAATAGAATCGCGGCGAGTCTCTGCACGTCACCGACCTTCTCGCCCTTGTAGGACAGGGCGAACGTCTCGCTCACGTCGATAAAGGTGTAGAACGCGCCCTTGGGCTCCACCACATGGGTATGCGGCAGCTCCTTGATCCGCCCATATATGTAATCCCTGCGCTTCGCGAACTCCTTCACCATCTCCTGCACCTTGTCCTGCGGTCCCGTCAGCGCCTCATAAGCCGCCTTCTGGGCAATCGAGTTGGGGTTGGACGTCTGGTGGCTCTGCACGCTGCTCATCAGCTTTGTAATCTCCTTAGACGCCCCGGTGTAGCCGATGCGCCATCCCGTCATGGCGTAGCTCTTCGAGAGACCGCTGCAGGTAATCGTGTGATCGTAAATCTCTTTTCCCAGAGAGGCGATGCTCACATGCTCCTCCTCGCCGTAGATCAGATACTCGTACATCTCATCCGCCACCACGTAAATATCCTTTTCCACAATGACCTTCGCGAGGGCCTCGAGCTCCTCTCTCTCGTAAATCATGCCCGTGGGGTTATTCGGGGAATTTAAAATAAATGCCTTGGTCTTTTCGTTGCACGCCGCCGCCAGCTTCTCCGGCGTGATCTTGTAATCCTCCTCCGCCGTCGTCTCCACGATGACCGGAACGCCGCCCGCCAGGCGGACAATCTCCGGGTAGCTCAGCCAGAACGGCGACGGGATGATTACCTCGTCCCCCTCGTTGATAATGGCAGTAAAGATGTTGGTCAGGGAATGCTTTCCGCCATTGCTGATCACGATCTGGTCCGTGCCGTAGTCCAGATGGTTGAACGACTTGAACTTCGCGGAAACAGCCTTTTTCAGCTCCGCCGTCCCGGAAGCCGGGGTATACTTGGTAAATCCGTCCCGAATCGCCTGAATCGCGCACTCGTTAATATTGTCCGGCGTGTTAAAATCCGGCTCCCCCGCGCCAAATCCAATCACATCGACGCCCTTCTCCCGCAGCTTGTTGGCCTTGGCCGTAATCGCCAGCGTGGACGACGGCTTCACTTCGCCTGCCTTCTTTGATAATGTCAGTGACATAACACTCATCCTCCTGTCATATACTTAAATCTCATTCAAGCAAAACGCCGATCAGGTGCAAAAAGTCCCCAATCGACGTCTTTGTCTTAA
>CANPZR010000268.1 GCA_947589175.1 uncultured Lachnospiraceae bacterium
ATCCGCCGCCATGGTGACAGCAAACAGCCAAAATCCTACACCAGAGGAGAGCCAGGAGTACCTCTATTTCCAGTTCCGCATCAAGTATATTTCCGGCTCACAGACCGTCAGCGCCAAGGATATTTTTGACTATTACCACAACATTTTCGGCAACAATTCCACCCGCCCGATGACCAACATCGACTGGGGATTTTTCTTTGAAAATGTAGACGACTTAGGCACCACGATCCTCTCTCCCGGCAATGATATTATATGCGCCAAGGCGGTTCTGGTAGATAAGGGGTACGAGCCCATCACCTACCGGATTCAGACCGGGAAAAATTCCTACACCTGGTTTACCACAGAAAAATAGATCCCGCGTATTTCGTCAGGATTCTCTGCACACTGCCGAGGTAAGAGACGCCGAACAGATTCAGATGGTTCAGCATATGATAGAGATTGTATAAATCCTTTCTGTCTCTGTAGCCGCTGTCAATCGGGTTATTCTCACGATAGGACTCATAAAATGCCGGCGCAAAGCCGCCGAACAGCTCCGTCATGGCAAGCTCCGCCTCAAAGTGCCCCACATAAGCCGCCGGATCCAGAATCCACGCCTTTCCGTCCGGGCCGCAGACCGCGTTGCCGCTCCACAGATCCCCGTGGATCAGCGAGGGAAATTCCGGCTCCACCAGATACGAACCCAGGTGGCCCAGAAGCCATTCGCACTGTTTTCTCATGCGTCCGTTCATATACCGGTCCGCTCGTTTCATCTGAGGCGCCAGACGGCAGTCCCGGAAAAACTCGATCCACCCCGCCCTGGGAGAATTGAACTGGGGCGTGGCCCCGATATAATTATCCATCTCAAAACCAAAGGGAAGCCCCCTATCCGCGGCGGCAAAGGGCGTGCTGTCCGCCCGGTGCATCGCGGCCAGCTCTCTCCCGAATATTTCCCAGTATCCGCTTACACGGGGCGCCGCCTCCAGATATTCCAGCATGAGGAAAGACTTTCCCAAATTCTCTATCGTGCCGATTCCCAGAACCTGCGGCACGCCGATCGCGCCCGTCTGGCGCAGGGCCGAAAGCCCCTTCGCTTCCTCCTCGAAAAATCCCAGATTTGTAATCCGGTTGCTTTTCATAAACAGGGATGAGCCGTCCGAAAGCTCCAGACGGCGGGACTCGTTAATATCTCCCCCGTACACGGGGCGCTGTCCATCGACCCGGATCTGAGCTCCAAAAATCTCTGCCACCGCCTGATTCAGCGACTCCGCTCTTACCAGTTCCATCCTTTTCTCACACTCCCTGCTTGACATTCAAAACATTGATCCAGCGCTTTCAATCTCTTTGTCAGAGCCATTTCCCGGACATTCCGGCGCTCTTCTTTATCATACCAGCCACTTATCCAGCATTTCCAGCAGCTTGGGAACCTCCACCGGTTTGGCTATATGGTCGTTCATGCCCGCATCCAGCGCGTCCTGAATATCGTCCGCAAAGGCGTTAGCCGTCATGGCGACAATCGGCAGCGTCATTCCCAGATTGCGGATGCGCTTAGCCGCCTCGTAGCCGTTCATCACAGGCATCTGAATATCCATAAAAATCAGGTCGTAATAACCCGGATCGTGTTCTTTCACCATATCCACCGCGATCTGGCCGTCCTCCGCCTGCTCCACGATCACATGGATGCAGGACAGCAGCTCCTCGGCAATCTCCCGGTTGATCTCGTTGTCCTCCACTAACAGGACCCGCTTGCCCTCATGGCTGCTGGCCTCCGTCAGATCCGCCGTGTCAAGATTTCTGTCCTTTTCGCCCTGCGCCAGCACCGATTTCAGCGCGTAAACCAGACGGGATCGGAACAGCGGCTTTTCAATAAACGCCTGGACGCCCGCCTCACGCGCCACCGCCTCGACGTCGGTCCAGTCATAGGCGGACAGGATGATAATCGGCACCTCGTCTCCCACCAGACGCCGAATCTCCTGGGCCGTCTCCACGCCGTCTTTCCCCGGCATCTTCCAATCCAGGATCACCGCCGCGAAATCGTCCTCTGCCTCGTGGGCGGCCACCGTTTTCTCAACAGCCTCGTCACCGCTCAGCACCCACTGAGCTCTCATTCCGATATTTTCCAATATATCACAAGTGCTGACACAGGAATCCTGATCGTCGTCCGCCACTAACACGCTGAGATCCACCAGATCTCCCACATCCTCCGTCTCCAAATCCTGTTTTTTCAAATGAATCAGCACGGTAAATTTGGAGCCCTCGCCCGGAACGCTCTCCACCTGGATATCGCCCTCCATCATGAGAACGATATTCCGGGTAATCGACATGCCAAGTCCGGTTCCCTCGATATTCTTCGTGACAGAATCCCGCGAACGGCTGAACGGCGCGAAAATCGTCTTGATAAATTCCTCGTCCATGCCGATTCCGTTGTCCTCGCAGACAAATTCATAGCAGGCCATTCCGTGAATGTGGGAGTGGCATTCCCGTATGGAAAATACGATGCTCCCGCCCTCCGGGGTAAATTTCACGGCATTTCCCAGAATATTGACAAAAATCTGCCGCAGCCGGAGGGTATCTCCGATCACATCCTCATGCTGAATGTCGGAAATGTGTACCCTCAGATCCTGGCGCTTGCTGTTCACCTGAGCCCGTATAATCGTCACGATGCTCTCCACCATGTCCGCCATGCTGAAAGGCTCCTCGGACAGCGTCACCTTGCCGCTCTCAATCTTTGACATATCCAGCACGTCGTTGATCAGCGCCAGCAGGTGCTTGCTGGAAATGGTGATCTTGCCCAGACAGTCGGTCAGCTTCTCCTTGTCGTCCATGTGCATGGCGGCCACCGCCGTCATTCCCATGATGGCGTTCATCGGCGTGCGGATATCGTGGGACATCCGGGCCAAAAAGTCTGACTTGGCGTGGTTGGCGGCCTCCGCGGCCTCCGACGCGCTCTTGAGCGCCAGGCGGATTTCCTGCTCCCTCTCCTTGATGGCGGTGACGTCCTGAATGGCAAATAAGACGTCCACCGGGATATTCCCCTTGCGCCTCAGACAGAGAACGTACATATTCTCCCAACGGCGACCGCCCATATCGATCTGGTACTCAAACTGCAGGAAAGGAACTTCTTTTGTCAAATGTTCCCGTATATACTGTTCGCTGATGCAGGTGTCCATCTGCTCGACGTCGTCTTCATCGATTACATACCGCGAGCTGAGAAACTCGATCAGGCTGCTATAAGTGCCCGTTTCCGGCGCCTCGCCCTTCTTTCCCTCCAGGTACTCGTAGGTGTTGTGTTCCAGATTCACCCTGGCAAACCGGGAGAAAATCTGCGGAACCGCGTCCACAATCCGGGAAATCTCCTGATTTTCCGTAATCAGCACTTTCCTCTGCTTCCAGTTCTCATAAATCAGATACATAATGTAAATCAAAAATACGATAATCAGCTTGATTTCCAGCTGAATACCGACAGAATTGGCCTCCTGGGTCATCCCCTTGGTGACCGAGGACGGAAAGCTCTGCATCAGGAACCAGTCTCCGTACTGTAACGGGGTCACATACGCGCTTCCCGCCCCGCTGCTGCCCTTGAAGTTAAAACTGGTAGCGCCATCGTCGCGGAGGGCCTGGCCCAGCTTTTCCTGATCCGCGGGAGCCAGCGTGCCGTTTTTCTTCATTCTGTCCAGAAGATTATCCGGCTTCTCGCCCCGCCCCGCGTAGAGAATCACATTGCCGTTTTTCTCCAGCAGGTAGGTGCTTCCCTGCACGCCAAAATAATTGGACACCAGGTTCTGATCCAGGCTCTCCTCCCGCAAGATGCCGCTGAGTACGCCGATGATTTTATTTTTATAGTAAAATGGCGTGTAGAAAATCATCAGCGTCTCATTCGTGATCCGGGAATTGTAGACGACGCACTTGCCGCTC
>CANPZR010000269.1 GCA_947589175.1 uncultured Lachnospiraceae bacterium
TCTATCTGTATTTTTAGTATATGCTATTTTATTGGAAAAATCAATACTATTCGAAAATTTTGTTTATAAAATTTTTTGAATTATATTGATTAGAATACTATTTTATATTACGGCATTATTGCACGGACTTACTTATTCTCATAGTCCGATCTCATCTATAATCTCTTTCGCTCTGCGAATGATTGGCAATTCTCTATTTGCAACAAGCCTTCCGAGCTTTGTTATTGAGCATTTTTCATATTCTTTCACTGCATCCTCATAGGACAGTTTCAGCGTTGACAGATGAAAACGCTCAACCTCGTCTTTCGTCAAATTCTTTTCGCCGAATGAAGAAACCCTGCATAAATAATAATTATTTATGTTGTGCCTGTGAATGAAATTATAGTAGTCGCTGACAACCCCGATTTTGCATATGATATCGACCTCTGCTCCCAGTTCTTCCCGGAGTTCCCTTTTAATGGCAACGGTCAGTTCTTCCCCGCTTTCCACGCCGCCTCCCGCCGTTTCAATCAGAGTCGCTTTCCCAAAATCGTCATCTCGAACAGCCCTTACAAAATAGTAGTGACCATCCTCGTCAAAAACAATTGCTCGCACAATTTTTCTGTCATGATCTGTATATTCAAATGGCCATTCTGTATCCTGAAATTCAAGATTAAGTTCAGGTTTCAGAGAGGTAAAGTCCTCATCCTCAAACATTATCGCAGTCATATTGTGCGCATCCTCAACCGGAAATTTCATTTACGTTGCCTCCTTTATATGTTTTGATAAATACAATACAAGATCGTCGTCATTGCAGCAATCACGATACGGCTCACAGATCTGATCTTTATACCAGACGCCGCTCCCGTCCGGAATGTATCCCCGCTTGACATACATTCTCTGGGCGCTTCCGTATCCGCTGTGCAGTCCTACTCCGAGGTATATCACATCCGAATAAGAGAATCCAATCTGTTCCGCAAGATCCATGAGCTTGCTGCCAATTCCTCTGCGCCTGTATTTCTCCAGAACGCCGAAGTCAACAATCTCCGCATAGCCCCGATTTGCATACGCGCCCCACTTGGAATCGGGATAAACGTTAATATATCCGGCAATATTACCATTCCATTCGGCAACAAGTGCAATCGATTTGCCCTCGGCCTGGTGCCGCAGCCTCATTTCATATTTGTCGATTGTCGCCTGCCAGCCCTGCGCGATTTCTTCATCTGTAATGATTTGGGCATCGCTCGGCTGCAAATCTCGAATCACAATTCCATTTTTATCATAATAGACCATGCTCATATCTCCCCTGCCTCCAGCAGATTATCCTTAATAAAAAACATCTCCAATGGTTCCTTCGGCAGCAAAAGCGCGCCACATTCGGTATAACCGTTTTTTCGATAAAAAAACTGTGCCTGTTCATTAGACTGTGTAGATGTTAAAACCTGTCTGTGCCCCACTTTTGCCATTTCTTTTTCCCAAAATGAAACGAGCTCTGTCCCGCACCCTTTTCCTCTGTAATCTTCCAAAATATACAGCATATTCATAAACGGAATATTGTCCCAAAACAATCCAAACCTCAACCACCCGATAAAGTTATCCCCCTGATTCATGACGAGGACTCGCTTGGCAGAGATGACATTTCTCAATTCAGATTCAGAAATATGCTTGTCGCGTTCCTTTAAAACAGCAAAATCCTGAATATCCGCATATCGAATCATTCTGTACCTCCCTCGTTCAAACGGACCGCCTTCATTCTGATTCTGACATAATCGGCATACCATTTTCCGTTCAAAAATAGATCATTTTGCAGGGCCTCTACTGCTTTATCCACAATTTCTGCTTTCTCTTGCTCTGTTTTAACAACCGAAAACGGCGTTTTTACAAACATATTGATCCAGTCCTTTAATCCATTCTCACCCTTAAGCTCCGTCAGCCTGTCAAAAAGGACGGCATATTGCACTTTAAATCCCGTATTTTCTAACAATGTCGCATACTCTCCAATCGTCGGAAAATAAAACGGCATTTCATAGCAATAACCATATTCCGCAAAAATTGCCGCCAGTGTCCCGTGTATTTTTTGATTGTTCCCATGACCGCCGAACTCAAAAAAAAACTGTCCATTATTTTTGAGCGCATTATAAACACATTTGAGCATATTCTGCTGTCTGTCCCTGTTAATCCAATGAAACACTGCGTTAGAAAATACAACATCGACGGGAGCGGAAAGCGAAAAATCAGCGGCATCTCCTTGTTGAAAATCAATCGCAGGATATTTTTCTTTTGCAATATCCAGAAGCTCGGAAGATGCGTCCAGGCCCTTAACTAAATAACCTTTGTCCTGTAATACCTTTGTCAACGCTCCATTACCGCACCCCAAATCCAATACCGAACTGCCCTGATCGGCGTCAATCAATTCAATAACACTGTTTCCATATTGGTGAACAAAGGAAAAATCCGCAGTATATTTATTCGCATCCCATTTTATATTCATTGTGTTCCTCCCAATATAAGCTATTAGAGGTTCCGATAACCTTTAGTTTAGAATTTTTTAGAATCTTCCCAATAATTTTCAATTTATAAGTCATACTTTGTCCTCATCTTTGCCAAAGCCGATCTGGCATCCATGACCTGATTATTTTCCGCCTGTTGCTCGGATATTTCAATATCTCTGTATATAGAGAGCATGCGCATAGTATTTTCATAAATTTCCATGCTCATTTCATAATTTATATTTTTAATAAAAAACATTTCCAATGGCTCCTTCGGCAGCAAAAGCGCCCGCATTCGGTATAACCGTTTTTTCGATAAAAAAATGCACCTGTTCATTAGACTGTGTAGATGTTAAAACCTGTCTGTGCCCCACTTTTGCCATTTCTTTTTTATTTAATGCAATGACCATCCGATTTTCTCGCTAAAAACAAAATAAAAGTGTCGGAAAATACAATTTTATTCCCAGCTTCTAAAACAGCTTCTCTTAGCCCGGCGAAGAACTTGCTCCGATAAGGTTCCGGAATGACAATATGGTCACAATGCGTACCTGAAAACGCCACATATTCGTCTGCGGTAAATTCACGTCTCCCGTGATACTCACGTCGTTCAAACATCACATATCCATAATGGACGGCATTTTCATATTGAAACGAGCCGTGCTCATATGGAATCTCCGGTTTGAAATACTCGGAGTAAACCTGCTGGATTTTATTGTACAGCTCCACATTCGGCGTTTTATAATCCGCTTTCGTCAGCATCATCGCCAGCGTCCCGCCCGGCTTCAGCAAATCAAATGTCTTAGAAAATGCAATTTCCTCCGGAATCCATTGAATCGTTGCCGCAGAATAGATCATATCAAATTTCTGACTGCCGAAATCATGCGTAATAAAGTCGTCATTTACAATATGGAAATTAGGACATGCGCCATATTTTTGTTTCATCTTTTCCGTCAGATTCCCGCCAAGCTCAATCGCATGGTAGTCACATCCTGTGACCAGTATCGGATCGGTCGCCTGACCTGTTCCCGGCCCAAGTTCCAGAACAGTTTTCTCGGAGTCAATCTTAGCATACACAATCAAATCGGCAAATAACTCTGCACTATATCTTGGTCTATATCGATCAAATTGTTCTGGTATCGTATCAAATACTTTTCTGAATTCCATTCTTTTCTCACCTCTCTCCATAACCAAAATTCCCTATATCATCTTGAAATGCTCCCGTCATTACAGCAATCACGATACGGCTCACAAATCTGATCTTTATACCAGATGCCGCTTCCGTCCGGAATGTATCCCCGCTTGACATACATTCTCTGGGCGCTTCCGTAAACACTTTTACATCGTATCACAGATTTCAAATGTGTTCAATAAACTTCTAGTATAATAATACCTCAATCATGCCTTTACTTCC
>CANPZR010000270.1 GCA_947589175.1 uncultured Lachnospiraceae bacterium
CCAGCCAGGCAAGGCCCGTCGCCTTGGAAATCCCTTTTCCGGTGACTTCGATATTGTGCATGCCGCCGGACACCGCGTGGAACTCCGGAAAACCCCGCAGCACCTCCACCACCCCGTCGTAATCCCGCTTCTCTCCCTTTTCATCGGGCACGAAATTGATGGTCAGCTTCTCCACGTCGTCGCCTTTCTGCCGCAGATACGCCGCCTGGTCCTCCACGCAGATCCGGGAGGTGTGAATATATTCCTTAATCTCCGGCGACACCGCCATCTCGTCGATCAGCCGCCGCTTGCTCTCGGTCATATAGGCCTCGCCCTTCACAAAGGCGTCCGCCATCACCTCCAGGGGCTCCAGCCGGACAAGAAGCTCCAAAAGGCGCTCTAGCGGCATGCTGTCCTCGTGGACGCAGCGTCCGCTCTCCTTCTCGTAAATTCCCGCGCCGTTGGTCGTGAGCACATACCGCACTCCCGCCAGGCTTGTAATCTCTCCGGTAAGGCCCTGATACGGCCGCCCGGTAGACGGCACCACCTCAATCCCCCTCCGGGCCGCCCGCTCTAATGTCTCCCTAGTGAGGGGCATGACCCTCTTGTGGTCGTCCAGCGCCGTTCCGTCCATGTCAAACGCAATCATTCGGATCATTGTGCCGGTTCCTTTCGCATAATATTAATCTTTAAGTGACGCACCACCAGAAAATACGCCGGGATCAAAAAGGCGTCCGCCAGAATCCACGCCACCGGGCTCGCCAGGCACGCCGCCGTAAAGCCAAAGGCAGGCACCATATAAAAGCCCATCGCGCTCCTTGCAATCATCTCGCAGACGCCCGCGAGAATCGCCAGTTTTCCAAATCCCAGGCCCTGTATCGTAAACCGCACGATATTGACAAGAGCGAGTGGAAAATAGAACAGGCTGTTCCACATCAAAAACCGGGAAATCATGCCGATCAGCTCGATTTCTCCCCCGTCCACAAAGAGCAGCGCCAGGTATTTTCCAAAGACAATCAGCACCGCCGCGGCAAAGACCGAGTAAATCAGCGCCAGTCCGCTGCTGGCAAAAATGCCCCGGTCCACCCTTTTCAGCTTTTTCGCGCCCAGGTTCTGCCCCGCGTAGGTGGCCATCGTCGATCCCATGGCGTCATAGGGACAGCAGAAGAACATGCTCATGCGGCTGCCGGAAGAAATCGCCGCCACTGCCAGCGACCCCAGGTCGTTCACCGCCGTCTGCAGAATGACGCTGCCGATCGCGGTAATCGAATACTGCAGTCCCATAGGAATCCCCATGCCGCAGAGCCTTGCCGCGCAGACCCCGTTAAAGCGCCACTCCTCTTTAGACATTTTAAAAATAGTATACCTTTTTTTCATAAAAAACAGACACAGTACGCCGGACACCGCCTGGGAAATCACCGTCGCCAGCGCCGCCCCCTGCACGCCCATGTGGAATACAAGAATCGCGGCCAGATCCAGACCGATATTCAGGACCGAGGAAATCACGAGGAAAATCAGCGGATTCTTGCTGTCCCCCATGGCCCTCATAATGCCTGAGAGCAGGTTGTACAGATAGGTGACCGGTATGCCGAGGAAAATCACCAGTATGTAGCTGTAGGAGCGGTCGATAATATCCGCCGGCGTGCGCATCCAGACCAGAATATTCCGGCACAAAAGGCTGACCGCCACCGTCATGACCACCGCGAACACAATGGAGAGCCACACGCTGTTGGCCACAAAGCGCCGCATGCCGCTCTCATCCTTGGCCCCGAACTTCTGCGCCACCGGAATGGCAAAGCCGTTGCAGACTCCCATGCAGAATCCCAGAATCAGAAAATTCACCGAACCGGTAGCGCCCACCGCCGCCAGATTCTCCTTCCCCAGAAACTGGCCCACAATGGCCATATCTACCAGATTATAAAATTGCTGGAACAGCATCCCGAACAGTAGCGGAAAGAAAAACTTCAATATAAGCACGATTGGCTTTCCCACCGTCATATCGCTTGTCAGCTTTTTGTTTTCCATAATAAAATTCCCCGTCTTTCCAGATATAATCCAGATATAAACATCTACGATAATTAAATATACCCGTAAATGCAACAAGCGTCAAGATATTTATTGCTCCGGCACGCGAAAGGCCGGATAGGTTCCAAAATCCGAAAATTCGTCCCCGCCCTGATTATTATACGCCATATAGCAGCCGCACTCTTTGCGGGCGCAGGCAAAATCCGCTTTGTCCGCTCCCCCCTCGTACAGATTGCCAAATCCCCTGTGGCACAGAACGCACCCCTTCACCGTGCCGTCCGCCTCCACAAAGACGCTGTCTCTGCACCGGGAATCGTCGGCCCTGTGTCTTAAAAGCTCCCGCGAAAAATAGGGGTCGATGGCGAGAAACGCCTGCTTCTCCTCCTCCGTGTAGCTCCTTTTGAGGCCGTCCATCCGGTTAATCCACAGATAAATCTCGTCCGACAGCAGTTCCCGCAGCTTTTGTATCTCGGAAATATTTTCCGGCACGCCCACCGCCCCCGCGCAGAATGTCACGTTCCGCTCCCGGATTCTCCGGCACTGTCCGGCAAAATCCTCCGCCGACGTCATCGCGGGATGAAAGGTTCCCCACAGCCGGAGCTTTTCCCTCGCGCCTCCCCGTTCCTCGTACACGGACAGCATTTTCTCCACGGGAAAGCTGAAATTGCTCTGGGCGCCCACCGCGTCAATTCTCCCGCTCCGGCTCAGAACGGCTAATGCCTCCCAGTAATACGGGTGAATCAGCGCCTCCCCATAGGGAACGATCTGCACCGCGCCTCCCGCCTCCTTATTTTCCCTCATATAAGAGACAAACCGGAACAAGCGCTCCCGGTCCCTTCGCAGCGCCGCCTCCGAATGGCTCCTCTTGGAAAAAGGACAGTACGGACAGGCGTAGTTGCAGGAGCGGAGGCTCCCCCTATAATACCACTGCCGGATCCGCCCCATGCTCCCGCCCCCATTTCCTCATTTTCTCCCTCACATTCTCCGAGATCAGCTGCGGCCCCAGATAATCCGAGAGCGCCATGCCCTCCGCCGTCAGGGAAATATGACTGTCCGTCTGAACGGCATACCCCTCTTCCATCCAGCGAAGCAGCTCTGGAAAATCCTCCTGAACATCCCTTTGGAAACTACTCTTGTAGTCTGCCCGATTAATCCCCCTTCCGAACAAGATGTGACGAATCGCGTACCTGCGCTTTTCCTCCTCTTCATTCAGGAGAAAACCGTATTCTACAGTTGTGTAATCTTCTTTTTCTATATATTGCCTCAAAATTTCCAGACAATCCTTCTGCCTCACGGCATAGGGCGTGCAGAAATGAAGCCGCCCCAGGTAGCTCCTGCCCCCGCAGCCCACCGAGAGCGTGTTGCCGAACCCGCATAAGCCGTCCTCGCCTGTTGCAGTTTTTCCATCCACGGGGGCGGTCGCAGCCGCTGCGGATGCGGTCACGGGCGTCGCGGCTGCCACTGCTGTCATTTTCACAAACCGCCGCATGGAGCGCGCCTCGTACCCCTCCCGCAACAGCAAATCTCTGGCAATCTCATACATCTCCCGCGCCTCCGCCGACCGCCTCACGCCCCGTCGGTACAGCTCCGTCTCCGGCTTTACATAAAGAGGATAGACAAAGAGCTCATCCGGCTGGAAAGAAAGCGCCTGTTTTAGGGATTCTACAAGGCTCTCCTTCGTCTGTCCCGGTATCCCGTAAATCAGATCCACATTCAAGCAGGGAAAATCCGCCTCCTTAATGGCCGCCAGCGCCTCCCTCGCCGCGCGGGGACTGTGCAGACGACACAGCGTCCTCAGCTCCTCCTCGAAAAAGCTCTGGACGCCGATGCTGATCCGGGTCACGCCGCGTTCTTTGAGCAGCGAGAGCTTTT
>CANPZR010000271.1 GCA_947589175.1 uncultured Lachnospiraceae bacterium
AAGGACGTGATATTATGAAAAAGAAACAGTCTCTCATATCCGGGCTATTGGTCTGCGCGCTGTGTGCCGCTTTACTGATTACGGGAACGATGGGCTCTTTTGTGCCAGCCATGGCAGACGTAAACGCAGCCACGGCAGACGTAAACGCAGCCACGGCAGACTCAACTGCAGCAGCGGTGACAGACACAGCCATTACAGCAGTCGGCGCGACAGCGACCGGCGCCTCTGTAACAGCGACCGGAACAGCGGTAGCGGCAGATGGCGTCGTATATGAATACCGTGACATGAAGCGGTACGAGAATGCGGTTGTGATTGAGAAGATTGCCTTGCCGGATGGGATGACGGAGTTAGTTATTCCCGAGACGCTGGACGGGAAGGATGTCGTCAATCTCACTTTAAAGGAAAGTAATACGCAGATCAAGAAGGTTGTCCTTCCGAAAAAAATCCGCCTGCTGCCTAGGATGTATAGTTACGGGTATGACATATTTTATTCCCTGGTAGAGCTTTACAGTCTGGAAGAAATCGAGGTGGACGAGGAAAACGCCGAGCTGACAGCAGAGGACGGAATCCTGTATGACAAGGAAATGAAGAAGATGCTGGTCTATCCGAAGATGAAGACAGCCACGGCCTATGACATGCCGGACAGCGTAGTTGAAATGGATGGCAATATCTGCAATCCATTTCTGCGCTCTATTTCATTTTCGGAAAATCCGGAATATAAAAAAGCAACCGGGTGTGTAAATTGCGATAATCTGGAAAGCGCTGATCTGCCCGATAACGTAAGTGAAGTGGGAGGATTTGTAGGGTGCGATAAACTGGTCAGGGTTCGCTTCAGCAAAAATCTGAAGAAAATCCATGATGGGGCATTTGAAGGCTGTATTTCTCTGACGGAGATTTCTCTGCCGGACGGCTTAGAGGAGATTGAGGCAGACGCTTTCCGGTGGTGCCACAATTTAAAAAAGGTAGAACTGCCGGATTCGGTAAATTTTGTTGGTGGGAAGGCTTTTTCAGAGGTATCGGCGAAGAACATCAAGCGGTCAAAATACCTGATTTCGCCCCGGAATAAAAAGATAGCGAAATATTACGACGAAAGGAGCAGAAGATCGTCGCATCGATTTGAGCGGGCGGTGACTTTAAAGCGCAAGGGGAAGACGTATTATTTCCCCTATTGGAAAATCTGGGGAATCGAGCCGTCGAAAAAGAGGGAAACCCTGAAGGCCGGGAAGACCAAAAAGCTTTCGGTGGTCGGCTATATTCAGGAAGGAAGCGGTTATAAAAAGGGAACGATGCCGGCGAAATTCCTTACATTCAGCTCATCGGATTCCCGGGTGGCATCCGTCACATCCAAGGGGAAAATAAAAGGAAAGAAAAAGGGAACGGCAGTTATTAAGGTGCGCTATCCCAAGGGCGAGTATGTCGATGGCAGATGCAAGATCCGGGTGCGGGTGAAGTAGAACAGACGAGGAGAACTCGCTTAACCCAAGAACAGTTAAGTGCAGAAACTGGAATTAACAGGCAGATGATTGGCAGATTGGAGAATAGAGAATATATGCCTTCAATTTCTCAATTAGAAAAACTAGCTGAAATACTTGGATTTGATATTCCTGATTTGTATGTAGAAAATGAGTCTATGGTATATACTGTTTATCATAGTTCAAGTATGTCAGAAGAAGAAAGGGCAGGAGCTAATCATATGTTTGAGATGATGATGGCATCTAAACAGCAGCTTCTTTTGAGAAAGGCGATGTTGAGTGAGTAAAAGTAATTTCATTATATAAGTATCAGTATTACTTGACATATAGAGATAAACGAATAAATCCAGAATGGGGAAGTTTTATAGAGCAGATGAATGTGCTCTATAGCGAAATTTAGGGCTCCAAGGAGCTTCTCAATGTCAGCACGACGAGATTCATGAGAGTTACTTTCTGAACGTCGGCAGCATTGAGGACGTGGAGATGGCCGAGCTCGCGTTGAAAAATTCCTCGTCTGTATCGGACTGTCGGATAAGAAATTGTAGAAAATAAAAACAGGGGCACCGAAGCGCCCCCATTCCTAAACCCTCTTGCAAAATTCGCAGAGTTGGTTTATAATCATCTTAGATGCCGAAGGATTATAGCACGTCCGACGGTTGTTCGATCGGAAACAATAATCAGTTTAAAAATCAAACGGATTACAGGCTATTCTCTATTCGCAGTAGAGGATAGCCTTTTCTGTTACACATCATTTTCTCATAAGGTTGTCGCGCGATTTGCCGACTTTTCCTGCAGCCATGCGGACTTTTTTTGTTAAAAAATAGACAAAAAGTAAAAAAAGAATAGTTAATTTTTACAAAGGATGGTATAATAGATTAAAATAACAGTCAGTCATGAAATTATGAAAGGAGAAGGGTATGTCAACTTTGGAAAAAACGATTAATTTATTGAATGTTTTATCAGAAAGCCAGATAGAAACGATATATAGTTTTGTACAGTTTCTCAGTTCGCAGCAGACAAGAAAAACGTCTGGGAGCGAAAAACCATTGGATGAAATTTTGGAAAATATAGTAGGAGTGATACCAGATACTGGGAAAACATTGGAGGAATACAGGGAGGAAAGGATGAGGGAACGATATGAAACTGCTAATTGATACGAATGTACTCCTGGATATGGTTTTTAAAAGGGATAGATATGATATTTCTGTGGAGTTGTTTAAGAAAGCCAGAGTGCAGAATGTTGATTCATATATAACGGCATCTTCTGTAACAGATTTATTTTATATTATCCGCAAAGAAACACATGATACAGAACGGACTTATAACATTATGGAAAATATTTTTTGCCTGGTAACAATTCTCTCTGTAACGGAAAAGGATATTCGAGACGCGTTTGGTCAGAAATGGAAAGATTTTGAGGATTGTGTGCAATATACGACAGGGATAAATAACGAGATAGATTATTTGATTACAAAAAATAAAAAAGATTATATTGATGATGCCCGATTTGTTTTAACTCCGACTGAATGGATGGAAGTAAGTTCCTGAAAAAATTTTTTCTTGACATTTTACACATTCTTTGCAACATTTTTCCCTGCTCATTCGTTTTATGTATAGAAGGACGTGATATTACAAAAAAGATCAAGCAGACACTCATTTTAACTCTGGCAGTCACCATGTTGCTTGGAAATTCAGTTGATATCAGGGCGGCGGCTTACCGTGAGAGCAAACTTTCTTTATATGGCATGAATAACGGGACGGAGAGAGAGGTAAGATTTAGCGTAAATGAAAAAGGTCAGTTGCAGGCAATCTATTAAAATGAAAAATATGAGGAGAAAATGTAGAAAAAATGTATCTTGCAAAGAAGATCCGCATTTGCTATAATTACTGACAGGCAAAAGGCAGTGAGTAGTCCATGCAGGACGACAAAAGCCCCAGTGTGTGCGCACTGGGGCTTTATCATACCCAATTTTGGACAATCTGGTGGAGGTTATCAATTTTATATTCCTGATCCATCTGTTGTAATAAAAAAATAGTAGGAGATGCGCGCATGAACGCATTTAGAGAAAATTTCTTTCTTTTTCCCTCAGTTTGAACTTGTAAGAATTCTTTACAAGTTGAAAATTCATCTCTGGTATCGCCTTTTTCTGTCTGATAAATAAGGATATCGCCCAACTCTATTTTTTGTCATTCTCCATCCGGCAAATCTTCCTCATCTAAATAAATACATTGACAGACGAAGTAAAACGATATATAATATACATAAAATCATACGGATACCAATATGGATACAAAAAAGGAGGCGGTGACATATGCGGATTGGAAAGGGATACGCAACGCTTTTTCTGACATTCTTTTTCCTGACAATAAGTTCCATCATGATTACTTCCGGCCGGTAT
>CANPZR010000272.1 GCA_947589175.1 uncultured Lachnospiraceae bacterium
GGGAAATTTATTGACGGGGTGATACCACAGTATTATAATAGAAACAAACTAATACCACAGTATTATATCTGGAGGTGTTTTATGGAACAGAATATGATTATCTATCACGGTTCCCAGCAGATTGTTGAGACGCCGAAATTTGGTATCGGAAAGGAATATAATGATTACGGACAGGGCTTTTACTGCACAGAAAACATAGAGCTTGCCAAAAAGTGGGCCTGCCCTGTAAAAAAAGACGGTTACGCCAATAAATACCGTCTGACGCTTGACGAGATGAATGTCATGCACCTGACCAGAGGAAAATTTAATATTCTCAACTGGCTCGCGATCCTGCTCGCCCACAGAAAATTTGACATCAGTTCGCCGATCGGCAATAACGCGAGAGATTTTATCCTGTCCCGCTTTATGCCGGATGTGACAAATGTCGATGTGATGATCGGCTATCGCGCGGACGATTCCTACTTCTCTTTCGCGGAGGATTTTGTGAATAACACTATTTCGCTTAGAGACTTAAACCTCGCCATGCGTCTTGGCACCCTCGGCGAACAGGTGGTGCTGCTCTCCGAGCGCTCCTTTCAGCAGATTGCGTTTATCGGATATGAAACTGCCGATTATCAGGAATACTACTACAAGCGAATGGAAAGAGACCAGGGCGCGCGAGCTGAATACAAGAGCAGAAAACAAAATCTGCAGCAGCTCATGGACGATATTTTCATTCTGGATATTATGAGGGAGGATATGAAATATGATGACGCACGCTTACAGTCCGTTATATCTGGGTAAATGCTCCCGCGCCGTCGGCAATATGCTCCACGACGCCGTATTGGAGTTCGGAATGGACGGCACGGATTTTTTAAAGCGCTTTATTCAATCCGGCGTCGCCGAACAGATTGAAAGCGGCAGTCCCAAATACATTGCGGGAAAAAGCGGCATGGAGTTATTTCTGGATGTCATGGAAAAAACGACCGGGCAAAGCTTTCACGCAGACTCTGTGTCGAGCTACGACCGCAGCGATGTATATTGGACAGGCTGGATGCTGACGCACTATCAGTGGTACTCCGGGCGAACCTTTCGGAGCATCCTTGACACCGTTCCCTATGACGCGCTCATCGGACTGTATAAAACACTGCACGAGGCGGATATTCAAAAGAGCTATGAGGTTCTTGACGCCCATTTTTCCCAAAGCGAAAGCAAACTGAAAAAAGCCCGGAGACGCTGTGGATTGACACAGGAGGCGCTTGCGAACGAATCCGGCGTCTCGCTCAATACCATCCGCGCATATGAGCGGAAAAGCAAGGATCTGAACCGGGCACAGGCTGACACGGTGATGCGCCTTGCCAACACCCTAAAATGCAATGTATCCGAGCTGCTCAACTAGCGACTGCTTTGAATTAAAAAGAGGATGTCCTCACTTTCAGAACATCCTCTTGAAAACACCTGATTTTTGAAAATACTCCCATCATTATATCTGGAAATCAATATGTCCCACAGCCGCCCTTTCTACTGCCTTATTCGCCTGTTCAAAGAAAGAAGAAAACAAATCAAAATCCTCTGACAGCTTCGCCTCGGTGAATTTCGACGAACCGGCATACAATTCCAAATAAGCCGGCCGCATCCAATCCCTGTACTGATTCAAAAGCGCGTTGCGCTCTTTGTCATCGTTCCAGTTGACAGTGGAAAATTTCGAGCGAATATTGCCGGCAAGTTCCATATTTGAGGCAGACAGAATCATTCCCGGTCCATCAAGGCTCGTATTGGCAAATGTCTGTCTTGCCTGTTCCGGCAGGTTTGGATTTTTCGCTAAATCTCTTATGGCTTGCCGCATTTTCCGTATTATCTCATCCGTTCCGTCATATCTCTTTCCATAATACAGATTATCAATCGTATATGTCGTATATGTTCCCCTGATCAGCTCGTCCTCTTTCTTGATAACCTCATCAAAGTAATTGGATACAGCACGGTTTACGACCTCTGCCTGCTCGCCTGTCAAATTCTTTTCTGCATAGGAGCGGACCGCATTTTCTGCCAATCCCATTTTTGCATAATCCGCATATCCCAGATCCGATGTCCCCTTCGGCGCATTTGAAAATACATCTTTCAGCAACCCCCGTATATCTTCTACATCTTCAGCAGAAAAATTCACCCCATCGACCACAACATCCTTGCTCGCAGCATTGGAATAACTCTTTGATGTGAATACGCTTTCTGATCTGGCAATAGCCAGGTTTTCGCTTGACAAGCTATGCCCTTCCAGTTTCTTGCCCTGCAGGCCTTCCAGGGCCTTCCCTATCTGTCTGGGAGGCGTTCCCCGAAAATTACTCACATCCTGCGATACTCTTTCGTGAAATCCATTTGCATCTGTTACTATTGACATCCATGTCATCTCCTTTCTGATTTTTCCGGGAATATAATTCCCTCATTCTGCCTGCTGCCATGTTGCCCGTCCATATCTAATACGCCTTATTCTTTATATCGACATTTTTCTTTTTTTGTTTATATTGACTTTTGTAATTTTTTAATTAGCATCTGCTCCGAATTAAAAATGAATTGATAAATATGAACCCGCAAATTCCTATGTTTCCCTGCCGTCCGCCCACTTCTGATAGAGGTCCGGCCTTCTCTCCCGCGTTCGGATCTCCGACTGCTCCTGCCGCCAGAGACGGATATTCTCATGGTGTCCGCTCAACAAAATTTCCGGCACCTTTTTTCCGTGAAACTCCGGGGGCCTCGTGTACTGGGGGTACTCCAAAAGCCCCTCGGAAAAGCTCTCGTCCCCGGCGGATTCCTCGTTGCTCAACACCCCCGGAACCAGTCTGGCGATAGCGTCCATCATCACCATCGCGGGCAGCTCGCCCCCCGTGAGCACATAGTCCCCGATGGACACCGGATCGGTCACGATTTCCTCCAGCACCCGCTCATCAATTCCCTCATAGTGCCCGCACAGAAAAACAATCTGCTCCTCGGCGGCGAGCCGCTCCGCCATGCCCTGATGAAAGACCTCCCCCTGGGGCGTCAGGTAAATCACCCGCGGCGCGCGTCCGATTTCCGAGCAGATATCCTCGTAACAGCGGTACACGGGCTCCGCCTCCATCACCATGCCGGCCCCGCCCCCATAGGGGTAATCGTCCACCTTTCCGTGCTTGTTCAGCGTGTAATCCCGTATATTTTTCGTCTCCAGTTCAATGAAGCCGGACTCCATAGCCCGGCCCAGAATACTCGTATTCATTCCCTGCTCAATCATTTCCGGGAATAAGGTCATTACATAATATTTCAACTGCGCGCTCCTTTCCGTTTTCGGCTTTAGTCCAGTTGCAATCTTAGCCCCGTTTCGGCTCTAGTCCAAATCCCGTCCCTGTCCAATTTCAATTCTAATTCAAATCCATCAGTCCCTTCATCACATGGGCTGTGACCTCTTTTTTCTCCGTGTCCACCTTTAAAATGCACTCCGGAATCACCGGAAACAGAACCTCTTTCCCCGTCTCCGTCCGAATCTCAAAAACATTGTTGGCGCCCGTCTCAATCACATCGGTCACCGTGCCGATTTCTTTATTTTCCTCATCATCTATCACGCGGCATCCAATGACATCGCAGAGATAATACTGCCCCTCCGCGAGCGGCAGCGCGTTCTCCCTCGTCACCATCAAATCGCACTTGCGGAAGCCCTCCACCTGATTGATGTCGTCAAATTCTTTAAATTTCAAAATGACGATATTTTTGAAAAAGCGGGCGCGCTCCACATGCAGCGTCAGATTCCCCGTTCTCGTCACCAAAATTACCTCATCCGTCTTTTTGAACCGGCTCACATCGTCCGTCGTGGGAAATACCTTTACCTCTCCCCGGATTCCATGCGTCGTAGTGACCACGCC
>CANPZR010000273.1 GCA_947589175.1 uncultured Lachnospiraceae bacterium
CCCCTTCCTCTGCCTAAAGGCTTTTTTCATTGTAACAACATAGCCTTAAGTTGTCAACTCTTGAAAATGAATTTCTTTAGCTCTTCCCGGTTGACCTCCAGGTTCGGCACCAGACAGTCCTGTCCGCCGATTGTCTGGCTGGTGAACTGTCCGTCCACCGGAATCGCGAACTGATGGATCTTGGTCGTCCCCATCTGGATCAGCGTCGTGATATAGGCATATATGTTGTCCTTGGAAATATCCGTTTTTATATTGGGAAGCACCACCTCGGCCAGAGTCAGGATATCGTCTGGCGACATAGTCTTAATCTTTTTGAAGATTGCCTCCACCGTCATTCTCTGCCGCTCCGTGCGCCCATAATCGTCTCCCTTGCCGTCCGCGGTGTACACGCCCGGGTAAGACCCGTCCGGCCTCATCTTCGCGTGGCGGATCCGGCAGTACCCCAGCGCCTGGTAGCCGTTTAACGTCTGCTTCCCCACCTTTAAGTTCCGATATTTTTTCCGCTTAATGTAGTTGGTGTTATTTAAGTTCTCCGCCTCCGACTGCGTCAGAGTCAGCTCCACGCCCCCGATCTCGTCGATCACATTGACAAAGGCGTCGAAGTTCACCTCCGCGTAGCCGTCCATCTGGATTCCGAAATTCTCCGCAATGGTCTCATATAACAGCCGGATCCCGCCAAAGGAATAGGCGGCGTTCAGCTTATTTCCGCCGTGTCCCGGAATATCCACATACATGTCTCTCATGAGGGACGTCAGCTTCAGCTTCCCGTGCTTGATATCCATGGTGGCGATCATCATGGAATCCGACCGCCTCTCCACGCCCGCCTTATTCTGCTCGTCGTTATTCTTGTCCGCACCCACCAGAAGAATGTTCACGACCTCCGTGTCCTGGGCCAGCTTGTACTGGGACAGGTCCACGCCGGAGAGAGCCCCGGCCTCGTCGTAGTTCACAAGTCCTAACAGCTCGTCGCTCTTGTGGACGGCCGTGGCTGCCAGGCTTCCCACAGACACGGAAAATATCAGTCCGATCACGAAAAATATCCGCGCCGCCACTCTCCCTTTTCCCTTTTTCTTCTTTGTCCTGCTTCCCATGCTTCCTCCCATTCAGATTCCAATATCCGCAGACGAATCCTCTTTCATCGAAAACTTTATTTTTTGTTTCAAACTTTTTCTCAATTTATTTGTCTTAATTTTATATAAAGAAAAATAATCCTGCATTTCTCACCAGACCGCTTTTCCAGAACCCGTGGCGAAAAAGCGCGAGCCGTCTTGCCAGTCCGTTTCTCTGGTCCAGGAAAGCAAAAGCCTGCGCCGTCTCCCTTTTCTCCGGGGACATCCAATCGCCGAACAATTCATAAAAAGCCCGTCCCTGCGAGATGGTCTGTCGGAGAACCTCGCGCTGCCTTTTAAAAGAGGACAGGCGGTTCTTGATATAGCTGCCGTAGGAATCTCCCCCGATCATGTTGTCCCCGTGCTGCCGGTAGCGCAGCGTCGCCTCGTCCACATAGACGACCTGTCCAAAGTGGCTGCAGATCAGCGCGAGCCACCAGTCGTGCACGCGGATCTCATCCGGAAGCCTGTCCAGATACGGCAATATATCCCGGCTGACCATGACCGTACAGCCAATACATTTATTTTCCATAAAAAGATGCGCCGTGTCAACCTTTTTTGTGTCCAGATGGCTCGTTTCGTGAAATCTTCCGAGATTTTTCCCCGTCTGGCTGTCAAAATTCATGGCGTCCGTAAAGACGAGGACCGGTCCGTCCCCCTTCTTCTCCGCCGCCTTCATCTCCCTCAACGTGAGCTCTACCTTATCCCCATTCCATATGTCGTCCTGGTCGCAGAGCATGATATAGGGCGCGCTGCTCCTCTTTACGCCCTCTAAGAAATTTTTCGCGTATCCGAGATTGCGCTCGTTTCTGTGAAGTGAAATGCGCTCGTCCCTCTCCGCGTAGCGCTCCGCGACCAGACAGGTGCCGTCTGTGGAGCCGTCGTCGCAGATCTCAACCGTAAAATTCGGAAACGTCTGCCTGCGCAGGGACTTTATCTGCTCCTCCAGATACCGCTCCCCGTTGTAGGTGCATAAGACAATGTGTACGACCTCTTCCATGCCGATTCCCCTTTCACCGCCACTTGTTCATTCTTTCCCGCTTTTTCGGTTTTTCCGCTATTTTAGTCCTTCCCATTTTTTCGGTTCCTCCCGCTTTTTCATTCTTTCCAGTAGGACGGGTTCATGGAGCATTTTTTCACCAGCCACATCGGCAGCTTGTCATATTTTTTCCCCAGCCGGTACCCCAAAAACTTAAAGCCGCTCTGGAACACCAGATCCGGGAGCAGGTACCACTTGCCGTGCGACACAAGATACCTTGCCGTGTCCCCCACCAGCTTCATGCCCTCGGACTCGGAGCGTATTCCCTCGAAAATCTCCCGGTACTGCCGCTGGGACACCGCCATGTCAAAATTTCTCGTAAACTGCTGCCTGTACGTGTAGCGGTGGGCGTGAACCACCTCCGCGTCCGCCGCGTAGGCGACCTTATGCCCCGCCCCGATCATCTTCGACGCCATGATCATGTCCTCATTGAAAATGGTGTGCAGCACAAAGCCGCCCATCTCGTCGTAGATTTTCTTCCGGTACACCGCGCACACGTTGGAGCAGAAATATGTCTTGATTCCGAGCCGCGGAAGGTCCCCGAGGGACTTCACGCTACTCTCCCGCGGGTAGTTGAACTCTCTCGTATAGCGCTCAATGACGCCCACGTCCTCTCCCGCAAGCTGCCGGCCGTAGACCGCGGCCACCGTCTCATCCTCCATCGCGCGCAGCATATTCTCAATCAGATTGTCTCCCACCGGCACGGCGTCCTGCGTCATAAACAGCATAAATTCCGCCTCCGAGAGAGACGCCCCCCTATTTCTCGTGCCGCCGTGGTCGAAATCCTTTTTCTCGATTTCCGTGACGACGGCTCCCTCGGCCCGCAGAAGAATCTCGCGCACCCGGGCGTCCTCGTCTCCCCCCGTCACCGTCTGCATAAAAAAGACGTGTCCCGGCCTCACGGTCTGCTTATTCAGCCGCTCGATCAGGCGCTCCAGCTTTTCATCCGGCCGGTACACCGGAATAATCACATCTACATCCGCATTATTTTTCACAGTCATCCTCACTTCCGAGCAGCATAGCTCGCTCCGCGAATTTTATTTAATCCTCTAATAAACGGTTGACCAGCTTCACGGCCTCCCTGGCGTCCGACGAATACCCGTCCGCCCCGATCTCATCCGCGAAGCTCTGCGTCACCACCGCGCCCCCGATAATAATTTTGGCGCGCGCCTTCCGCTCCCTCGCGAGCTCGACCACATGCTTCATCTCCATCATCGTCGTGGTCATGAGCGCCGACAGCCCGATGATCGCAGCGTCCTTTTCCAGCGCGGTGTCGATGATTTTCTCCGCCTCCACATCCTTCCCCAGATCGATCACTTCGTACCCGTAATTTTTTAACATCAGCGCCACCAGATTTTTCCCAATGTCGTGGATGTCTCCCTTGACCGTGGCCAGGATAATCACCGCCATCTCTCCCTCTTTTCTCTGCGCCTCCAAGAGAGGCTCGAGCCGTCCGATGGCCTTCTCCATCGTCTCGGCGCTGGCAATCAGCTGAGGAAGAAAATATTTTTTCTGCTCAAATAGCTCGCCCACATAATTGATGGCGGGAATCAGGTGAGCGTCGATGATCGCGCCGGGCTCCATTCCCGCCGCCAGCTCCGCCTCGACAAGCTCTATTATATGGGCGTCCTTTCCCTTCACCACCGCTG
>CANPZR010000274.1 GCA_947589175.1 uncultured Lachnospiraceae bacterium
TGATCGCGCCGTTTATGGGAGAAAAGCTGCGGGGCGAGGCGGACTACCGCATCATCGCGGTCGAGCCGAAATCCTGCCCGAGCTTCACGAGAGGAACATACGCGTATGATTTCTGCGACACCGGAGCCATCTGTCCGCTGGCGAAGATGTACACGCTCGGCAGCAGCTTTATGCCAGCGCCGAACCATGCGGGAGGACTGCGCTATCACGGCATGAGCTCCGTGCTGTCCCAGCTGTATGACGACGGACTCATGGAGGCGACCAGCGTAGAGCAGACAGAAATCTTTGACGCGGCGGAGAAATTTGCCCGCGTAGAGGGAATCCTGCCCGCGCCGGAGAGCAGCCATGCCATCAAGGTGGCTATGGACGAGGCCCTCAAGTGCAAGGAGACGGGAGAGGAGAAGACCATTCTCTTTGGCCTCACCGGAACCGGATATTTTGATATGTACGCTTACGAGAGCTTCAACGACGGCAAGATGGGCGATTATATCCCGACGGACGAGGAGATTCAGGCGAGCCTTGCGAAGCTCCCGAAGGTGCCGGGTCAGGACGCCTGACGGCGTTTTTTCCGGTGCTGGATATTCCGCGAGAAAAATTCCTTCCAGATAGCGGGGTGGAACAGAATCAGGAGCGGGAAAAGCTCCAGCCGCCCCGCCAGCATGTCAAAAATCAGCACCAGCTTGGAAAAGGGATGGAACATGCTGAAATTGCTGGCAGGACCTACTAATTCCAGACCGGGGCCGATGTTGTTGATCGTGGCCGCCACGGCGGTAAAATTGGTAATCAAGTCATATCCCTCAAAGGAAATGGCGAATACCGACGCGGAAAATAGAATGATAAATGTGATAAAATAAACATTGATGGATCGGACGACCTCGTGTTCCACGGGCTTCTGGTCCATCTTTATTTTTTTGATGCTCTTGGGGTGGATGTAGGAGGTCAGCTCCTTTGCCACGGTCTTGATGAGAACGACGAAACGGGATACCTTGATGCCGCCGCCGGTGCTGCCCGCGCAGGCGCCGATGAACATTAAAAGCACTAGGATAAACCGGCACACCTCGGACCACTGGTTGAAGTCCACCGTGGAAAATCCGGTGGTGGTGATGATGGACGCCACCTGGAACGAGGAGCTTGTCAGTGCGTCAAAAACACCCTTTGAGGCGTCTAAAATCTGGAAAAATATAATGGCGATGGCGGCGAGGATGATCAGGAGATAATACTTGATTTCCTCTATCTGGAACGCCTTTTTCACCTTCCGGTAGAGCAGGTAATAGTAAAAGTTAAAATTGACGCCAAAAAGGATCATAAAAATCGTCACGACCCACTGCAAATAGGGGGAGTACCCGGCCATGCTGTCGTTCTTGATGCCGAAACCGCCGGTGCCCGCCGTGCCGAAGCTGGTCGCCAGAGCGTCGAAGAGCGGCATGCCGCCAGCGAGCAGCAGCATTGTCTCTAGCAGTGTCATAAAAAGATAGATCAGGTAGAGAATCCGCGCCGTGGAGCGCACCTTGGGAACGAGCTTTCCCACCGAGGGGCCGGGGCTCTCCGCCCGCATCAAATTGATTCTTGATCCGCCGCTTAAGGGTATGATGGCCAGAAGAAAGACTAATACGCCCATGCCGCCGATCCAGTGGGTGAAGCTGCGCCACATGAGAGAGCAGTGGGACAGCGCCTCCACATCCGTGAGAATGCTGGCTCCGGTGGTGGTAAATCCGGAAATCGTCTCAAACAGAGCGTCCACAAAATTGGGAATTTCGCCCGTGATGATAAAGGGAACGCAGCCAAAAAGGCTTAAAAAAACCCAGCTGAGAGCCGTGGTGACGCATCCCTCTTTCAGATAAAAGACGTTATTTTCCGGCTTGTGCAGGGTGAGAAAGACGCCGCACAGACCGCCAAGGGCGGCTGCCAGTAAGTAGTCAAAGCCCTCCGGTTCCTGATAGATTAGGGCGGTCAGACAGGGCAGGAGCATAAAAAGCGCCTCTATTTTTAAAATATATCCTAAAATATAACGGATAATGGAAGTGTTCATTTTCCCAAAACTCCTTTATTTCAAAATATCTTTTATGTCGTCAAAACCAGAATGCGTCGTCACCACCATGACGGTGTCGCCCACCTCGATGGTGTCCAAGCCGCTGGGGATGAGGACGGTTCCGTTCCGGTATATGGAAGAGACCAGAAGATCCTTCTTCAGGGGGAGATCCTTTAGGGCGACCCCAGTGACGGCGGATTTTTCATCCACGCGAAATTCAATGGCCTCCGCCCGGTTGTCAAACATGTGGTAAAGGGTCTCGATGTTGCTGTTCATGGAATTTTTCCGTGCGCGTACATAGGCGATGATGGCCTCCGAGGTAATGTACCGGGGATAAATCACGCTGTCTAAGTTCAGCCCATTTAACACTTCCTTAAAGGTGTTGCGGTTAATCTTCGTGACCACCTTGGTCTGTGAGACCTGCCTGGCGTACAGGGAGAGCATGATATTTTCCTCGTCGATGCCCGTCAGGGGGATGAAGGACTCAGTGTAGTCGATTCCCTCCTCTTTCAAGAGCTCGTGGTCGGTGCCGTCTCCGTTTATGATAATGGCGTCCGGCAGAAGGATGCTGAGTTCCTCGCACCGCTCGCGGTCTTTTTCGATGATTTTGACCTTAATTCCCATCATGAGAAGCTGCTTGGCCAGGTAGTAGGAAGACTTTCCGCCGCCGATAATGGTGGTATCCTTTACCTGCTTGGTCTTGAATCCGATTTTCTTTAAAAATGTGCGGATGTAACGCCGGGGCGCTACAAAGGAGATGACGTCCCCCTCGCGCAGGATAAATGCCCCGCTGGGAATATAGACCTCGTTCTGCCGCTCAATGGCGCAGATTAGGATGTCGTTGGTGATGTCCCGGCCCAGATCGGCAATCGTCATTCCGTCTAAGGTATTCCCCTCCGGGATGCGGAACTTGACAATCTCAGCCTGTCCGTGCGCGAAGGAGTTGACTTCCAGCGCGGTGGGAAGGTAGAGGATGCGGGCAATCTCGCGGGAAGCCTCTAACTCCGGGTTGATGATCATGGTGAGACCCAGCTTCTGGCGCAGATACCCGGCCTCCTTGCTGTAATCCGGGGTGCGGACCCTGGCGATGGCGCTGCAGTCGCCCACCTGCTTGGCCACGGTACAGCACAGAAGATTCAGCTCGTCCGAGCCGGTCACGGCGATGATCAAATCCGCCTTCTCAATCCCGGCCTCCATCTGCACGCTGTAGCTGGCGCCGTTCCCCGCCAGCCCCATGACGTCGTATAGATTGGCGATTTCCTGTACCTTCGCGGCGTCGTTGTCAATAATGGTGATGTCGTGCCCTTCCTTGCTCAGCTGCTCCACCAGTGTGACGCCCACCTTGCCGCATCCGACTATAATGATCTGAAGCCCTTCACTCAGGGGCTTTTTTAATTGCTGCATGATTTTTTACCTCCAACTTACCTTTACTATATCACCTTTTTGGAAAAAAATCACTAGGAAGATGAAAGTAGATTGTTTTTTATTTAATTGATAGAAAAAAATACCACAGACTGCTGAGCCGGAAATGCAATCGCAACACAATGTTATAAGGAAATTGACTTGCGCTGTAATGGAATATTACAATACAAGGGAGCACGGCAGTGTACAAAGAAAGAGGGTATGAGGTACAGTTGAGAAATTGCGTCCGCGGACGGCTGTATCGTTACATAATTACCCCGGAAATGGAGGAATATCATAACTATGAAACGTAAAATCACAAAGAAATTAATGGAAGAGTACCGGAATTATCTCTACGAG
>CANPZR010000275.1 GCA_947589175.1 uncultured Lachnospiraceae bacterium
ATCAATGAGCTCTTGCACCAGTACCGGGCTTATATTGTGGGGCGTATGGGAGTGCCGTACCGCGAGAGGGGCGTGTCGGTCATAAGCGTCATTATCGACGCGGATAATGATTCTATCAGCACCCTTTCGGGCAAGCTGGGAATGATTCAGGGAGTCAGCACAAAGACGGTGTACGCCACCAAATAATTTAATAAGGAAGTTTTATATTATGGGGATAAAATGCCTTTTGTCCCCGGCATTATGAAATAAAAAACTAGCTGTGACAGGCGGAATGGAGGAAAACATGTTTAAGTATGATCCAAAATCCAGCGTTGCGGATGAGTTTATCAACGACGCGGAAATTCAGGAGTCCCTGGCATACGCCCAGGCGAACAAGAACAACAAAGAGGTAATCGACGCTATTTTGGAAAAAGCGCGCAAGATGAAGGGAGTCAGCCACAAGGAGGCGGCGGTTCTTCTGGAGTGCGAGCTGGAGGAGGAAAACCGGGAGATTGAGAAGCTGGCCAAGGAAATCAAGGAGAGATTTTACGGAAAGCGCATCGTGATGTTCGCGCCGCTGTATCTGTCCAATTACTGCGTCAACGGCTGTCTGTACTGCCCCTATCATATGAAGAACAAGCACATTGCCAGAAAGAAGCTGACCCAGGAGGAAATCCGGCAGGAGGTCATCGCCCTGCAGGATATGGGGCATAAGCGGCTGGCCATTGAGGCGGGCGAGGATCCGGTTAATAACCCCATTGAGTACATACTGGAGAGCATTCAGACCATTTACAGCATTAAGCACAAAAACGGCGCGATCCGACGTGTCAATGTAAATATTGCCGCTACAACTGTAGAAAACTATAGAAAGCTGAAAGAGGCGGGCATCGGAACTTATATTTTGTTCCAGGAGACCTACAATCGCAAGGCTTATGAGAAGCTCCACCCGACGGGACCGAAGAAGGACTACGCGTACCACACCGAGGCGATGGACCGCGCGATGGACGGCGGCATTGACGACGTGGGCTGCGGCGTGCTGTTCGGACTGGATATGTACCGCTATGAATTAGTGGGAATTATCATGCACGCGGAGCACTTGGAGGCCAAATACGGCGTGGGTCCCCACACCATCAGCGTACCGAGAGTCTGTCCGGCGGACGACATCGATCCGAACGAGTTTGACAACAGCATCTCCGATGAGATTTTCCAGAAGATTGTGGCCGTTATCCGCATTGCCGTTCCCTATACCGGCATGATCGTGTCCACGAGAGAGTCCCAGAAGAGTCGTGAAAAGGTGCTGGATCTGGGCATCAGCCAGATCAGCGGCGGCTCCCGTACCAGCGTGGGCGGATATGTGGAGGAGGAGCCGGAGGAAGAAAATTCCGCCCAGTTCGACGTCAGCGACCGCCGCACCTTGGACGAGGTGGTGAACTGGCTGCTCGGCATGGGCTATATCCCCAGCTTCTGCACGGCCTGTTATAGAGAGGGGCGCACGGGAGACCGGTTCATGAAGCTGCTCAAATCCGGCCAGATCGTCAACTGCTGCCAGCCCAACGCGCTGATGACGCTGAAGGAGTATCTGGAGGATTACGCTTCGCCGGATACAAGGGCGAAGGGCGAGAAGGTCATCGAGGAGCAGCTGGAGGTCATCACGAATCCGGTCGTAAAGGAGAAGGCGAGAGAGTATATAGCCAATATTCACGAGGGAAAAAGAGATTTCCGGTTCTGATGACGACAGATGAGAAACTGCATACGCAAACGGTATGTACATTTTTTTCTCTATCGTCTCTTTGCGACAAGTCGCTAGAGCGAACTTGTCCGCTCAGAAATGGAGACTAATATATACAGAAAACTCCCCTCCGGGACAGTGTATATGTCCGGAGGGGAGTTTTTAATATGAAATTCCATGAGGGATTTCATGTTTTTTACCAGAACATGTATTAGCGCGGATACTACGATTAATATAGATTCCGTTTGTCGATGACGCGCACGGCCTTGCCCTCGCTGCGGGCGATGGCCTTTGGCTCGACCAGCGTGATCTTCGCGTAAATGCCCAACATCGCTTTCAATCCGGCAACCAGCTTCTGCGCCGCCTGCTCGCGGTTGAAGGTGGCGTCCGCCGCCATGACCGGCGTGAGCTCTACCTGTACCTCAATCTGGTCGCTGTTCTTGACACGGGTGACGATGATCTGGTAGTTGGCGGCAAAGCCCTGATTGATCAGCACCGTCTCAATCTGGGACGGGAACACGTTGACGCCCTTGACAATGAGCATGTCGTCGCTGCGCCCCATCGGTTTGGACATCTTTACATGGGTGCGGCCGCAGGAGCATTTTTCCCTGGACAGCACGCAGATATCGCGGGTGCGGTAGCGGAGAAGCGGGAACGCCTCCTTGGTGATGCTGGTAAATACCAGCTCGCCCTTTTCGCCGTCCGGCAGCACCTCGCCGGTCTGCGGGTTGATCACTTCCGCGATAAAGTGGTCCTCGTTGATGTGCATGCCGGTCTGCTCGGAGCACTCGAATGAAACGCCCGGCCCGGAAATCTCGGTGAGCCCGTAGATATCGTATGCCTTGATGCCGAGAGACTCCTCGATGTCATGCCTCATTTCCTCGGTCCATGCCTCCGCGCCGAAAATGCCGGCCTTGAGCTTGATCTTATCCCGCACGCCCATCTCGTGAACGGCCTCCGCCAGATAAGCGGCGTAGGACGGCGTACAGCACAGGATAGTCGAGCCTAAATCCGTCATGAATTGAATCTGGCGCTCCGTGTTGCCGGAGGACATGGGCAGCGTCAAAGAGCCTAACTTGTGGGAGCCGCCGTTGAGTCCCGGTCCGCCGGTGAAGAGCCCGTATCCATAGCAGACGTGAACCACATCATCCTTTGTTCCACCGGCTGCCACGATAGCTCTGGCGCAGCACTCCTCCCACAGATCCAGATCGTGCTGGGTGTAGAACGCCACGACCCGGCGGCCCGTGGTGCCGCTGGTGGACTGGATGCGCACGCAGTCCGACAGCGGGCGCGCCAGCAGTCCATATGGATAAGCGTCTCTTAAATCATCCTTGGTGAGAAAGGGCAGCTTGTGGAGATCCTCCACCGAGCGGATGTCCCCCGGCTCCAGTCCCATGTTGCTCATGCGGGTGCGGTAGTAGGGAACATTGTCATAGACATTCTTTACCTGTCGTACCAACCGCTCGTTCTGCCATTTGAGTATCTTCTCCCGGGGCGCACATTCAATGTCCTTCTGAAAATAGTTTTCCATTTTATACCTCTTTTCTGAGCGACTTGTCGCTTGGCTATTTGTTTTCGCTCAGAAACAAATAGCCATTGTGAACTATGTTTGCCGTGTGAAAAATCAGCGCATCGGCGTGATTTTTCGCACTATCCTCTTTTCCCGCGCTGTTAATATAATTTTTCTGCCGACAGCGCCCGGCTGCGGGCCGAGCACCTGCTTTATCGTTACTTTCCACGTTATTGTACCATAAGTCAGGGTCATATGACAACCAAAAAGATACCGTGACAGAAGAAACAGAAGAAGATACGTGATGTCGTGGGAGAAAAATATCTTTTGACCCCAGCATTATACAGTGATAAAAATAAAGGGGAGCACGGCAGTGTACAAAAAAAGAGGGTATGAGGTACAGATGAGAAATTGTGTCCGCGGACGGCTGTATCGTTATATAATTACCCCGGAAATGGAGGAATATCATAATTATGAAACGTAAAATCACAAAGAAATTAATGGAAGAGTACCGGAATTATCTCTACGAGCAGGAAAAACGCAAGAACA
>CANPZR010000276.1 GCA_947589175.1 uncultured Lachnospiraceae bacterium
ATCAAGCCCAACACCTCGCGAGAGCAGCCCATCTTCGAGAGCGACGACCCGTCGGTCGCCACCGTCAACTCCCGGGGCGTTGTCACCGCCGTCTCGCCCGGCTTGACCACGATCACGGCCACGCTCCTGTCCACTGGACAAACGGCGACCTGCACGGTCATTGTCACGGGGAGCGATGACGATGATGACAGCCTGGATGAAAACACCATTAAAAACCGATTGCTCGGAGATGATTGACCCCCCATCTATATATATGCCCGCAGTTCCATGGCTGAGCCGTGACTGCGGGCAGTTTTATTTTACTTTTGTTGCTTTTGTTGTTTTTTTTGTTTTATTTGTAATTCGGTTTTCCTTGACTTCTCAGAGGATTTTGGCTAAAATAAGATTGTATCGTGTTTTAGCCTAAACGCTTTGATGGCAGATGAGAAACTGCATACACAAACTGTATTTACAGTTTTTTCTTCATCGCCTCTTCGCGACAAGTCGCCAGAGCGAACAAGTTCGCTCAGAAATGAGGGTTATATGTATATCAAACGGGATCTCGAAAACAAAATCATCGCTCTTTCCAAGGAATATTCCTGCCTGCTGATTACCGGACCGCGGCAGGTGGGCAAGACAACCGTCCTGCATCATCTGGCAGCTCCGGATCGCACCTATGTTACTCTGGATGATCTGGAGGAACGGCGCATGGCTAAAAATGATCCCGCACTGTTTCTGCAGATTCATGATCTTCCCATCTTTATCGATGAGATACAGTACGCGCCCGAACTATTTTCCTATATTAAAATTGCCATTGACAACGGCGCCGCTCCCGGCTCTTTCTGGCTCACCGGTTCCCAATCGTTTAAAATGATGGAGTTAGCGCAGGAATCCCTGGCCGGGCGCACGGCAATTTTACGTATGGGAAGTCTGTCCCAGCATGAAATCTATGGCTCCGGCGCCAACGCTCCCTTTACTGTTGACCTCGGCGCGCTGAAATCAAGAAAATGCACAGGCGCTCCCGCCAGCATGGATGAAATCTATGAACGCATTTGGAAGGGCTGCCTCCCGGGACATATCAGCGGAAAATTTACGGACCGAAGCGTATTTTATTCCAGCTATGTGCAGACCTATATTGAGCGGGACGTCAGCGATCTGACAGCGCTTACCGACAAATTGCAATTTCAGGATTTTATCCGGGCTGCTGCCTGCCGGGCCGGACAGATGCTGAATGTCCATGACATCGCCCAGGATGTCGGCGTGTCCGATGATACCGCCAAGCGCTGGCTGCAGATTTTGGAAAAATCCGATATTATTTTCTATCTGCGCCCTTACTCCAACAACCTGTTAAAACGGACCATAAAAACACCTAAAATGTACTTTTTTGACACCGGGCTTGTCGCCTTTCTGACGCGCTATACTTCCCCGGAAATCCTTCAAAATGGAGCAATAAACGGAGCGATTCTTGAAAATTATGTGGTCTCCGAAATTATAAAGACCTATCACAACGCAGCACAGGACTGCCTGCTCTGGTACTATCGGGACAAAAGCAGCAACGAAATCGACCTGGTCATAGAAAGCGACGGTCAGCTGCACCCATTGGAAATCAAACGCTCCATCAATCCGGGAAGCGAGCTGGTCCGCGCCTTTTCCGTGCTGGATAAAGGCTCTGTGCCGAGGGGAAAAGGCGCCTTGCTCTGTATGCGTCCGGAGCTCTCCGCCATCAATGCAGATAATTATATTGTGCCGATCTGGATGATTTGAGGGGGAGTTATAGTTGCTATAAGCTTCCTCCGGCGTTTCGCCCGGCTCAATCTTCCCGCCGGGAAATTCCTATCCACCCTTGAACTCGCCATACCCTCTGGCGGTTGCAAATATGCGGGTGGGTGCTTTCATATCGTCTGCAATAACAGCAGCCACTACTTTAATAGTTTTCATTATAATTTATCTGCTTTATAATATAATCTACACGTTCCTCTGAAACTAATTTATTAAAATCCTTTAACGCGGTCTGCTCATCCAATCAGAGTATGTCAATATAGGACAACAAATTTCTTCCTTACTGCTCTTTATCCTTCCCCCAAATACGGTTTTAACTTTTCTATCAACTCATGTACTTTTGTTCCTGGAGCCGCCTGAGAGGCTGTTTTCCCCTCATTCAACACATCCAGCTTTTTCGCATTTTCAATGGCGGCCTCCATATACGGACGCAGGATCCAATACATGTCTTTGCGATTCTTTTCATACTCACCTGCCCCAAGTTTCTTTAAGCATTCCGAAAGCTTAGGCCAATATTCCGTTCTGTGAATATCCGCATGCATGAAAGAAAAATGCAATAAAAACCATAATTCTATGCACTGATTTGACCAAATATCATGGAACTGCGTTTCTTCCGTACTATTTTCCTCACATAACTGCAAGACATGGTCTATATGCCCTGCCAGAAAGTCGTCTGTATCATACACTACCCAAACGTGCCTGTATATATGAAGGCTCTGTATCTGTTCCTTCCGTCACAATCAAATGATACTCCGGCTGTATTTTAATCGCCCGATCCGGTTTCTGTTTCATCCAGGATTTATTTAAATCACTTTTCTTAGGTGGCTTCAAACTCAAATCCATCCACCTCCGCTCAGTATGTTCTGCAAATATGGATCCGCCCCATACCTTCCTTCCAGGTACTGTTTATCAAATGCCGCTGTGCTGTTTATTCTCTCATTATCCTCTCGTCGGATTTCATAGAGAGAATAAATCTGGCTGCTGTGCCGTTCATTCAGCGCTGCAAACCATATTTCATCTCTCCTGAATATGGTATTTTTCATTGTAGCCATATCATGGGATGTAAAAAGAAGTTGTGCCCCATATTGATTGATTTTCTTATTTTTGAACATCGATATCACATATCTCAAAAGCTTTGGATGCAATTTTGCATCAAGCTCATCAATGATCACAAGCCTGCCTTCACACAGTGCAACAAGAATAACCGGAAGCGCCGCAATGAGCTTTTTGGTACCCTCAGATTCGTGATCAAAAGATAACTCATACTTCTCGCCCTCGATTGTCCGTACCGTATATAATTTTTCTTCCTTCTCATCGAACCTGTAATCCTCTACATCAATCCCCATTTCATTTAATAATAGTAAAATCTGGTTCTTGGTTTTGATATCATCCGAAATCATGATCCGCATTTCTGCCGTCGGATTCCCGTAATTGCGGATAATACAGGACTCAAACCACTCCTGGGCTTCCACAATCACAGGAATATTGTAATTGATAGCCAGGAAGGATAAATAGGGCATTCTCCCATTAACCCTGGTATTCACATTCTCCTTGTTCAAAATATTCCCCAGGGTGATTTCTTCCCCTTCCCGGTAAAAAATGTGCGCCGGCTTTTTCCCGCCGATGGTTTTTCGATCTAATGCTTCTGCAGATATTTCATCCTTCCATACCGCCAGATAATACCGATACTCATATTTCTCAGTCCTGAAAAATATTTCAAACTCTGTAGGCTCTTTGCTGGAAACGGCATCAAATAGAAAAGGTTCTGCTACAGTCCTCTGCTGCACAATAATATGACTTCTGGTACTTCCCAGGTCATGGATCGGCTTAACCACCGTCGTGATTAGACAGGATAAGGCTCTGATCAGATTGGTCTTTCCGCCGCCATTAGGTCCATATATAACGCTGACTGGCAAAAGGGCACTGCATTTTTCTTTTGTAATTAAGCTATCCTTAAACTCCGGAATCGCCGCTGCCTGCAAATCAAAGGT
>CANPZR010000277.1 GCA_947589175.1 uncultured Lachnospiraceae bacterium
TGCAAATGCAGTTGAACGATATGCAGTTAGAAAATCAAATATTGAAAAATATTTTGAATCGTGAAGGAATTTCCTATTCACAGGAATTAATGCGCTTTAAGTCAGCAGAAGAAGCGGATGCTTATGATCCGGATCAAGGCAAGAGAATCCTTCATCCTGCTGTGATTACGGATGAGATGGCGAATCTGTTTTATTCTCGATTCTGGGGGCGTCGGGATGTATATGCAAAAAGAAGTGAGAGGAAAGATACTGGTGAAGCAGGCTATTATACGCAGTGTTATAATTTTTGGCAGGATGTATGCCCTAAAAAGCAGAGAAAAAAGGTTGTCTGTAAGGACTGTCGGTATCAAGCCTATAAGAGATTAACGAAGGAAAATATTCTTTTGCATTTGCTAGGGATGTCGTATAATGCCTCAGATGTAATTGGGATATATCCATTGTTGATAGATGGAACATGCAGATTTCTGGTGTATGATTTTGACAATCATGAAAAGGGAGCTGAAAAAAAGGATTTTGCGAATACAGATGATACATGGCTGGAGGAAGTGGAGGCAATGCGGAAAATTTGCATATTGAATGGAATTGATCCGCTGATAGAGAGATCACGATCCGGGCGTGGAGCGCATGTCTGGATTTTTTTCGACAGGCCGATTCAAGCGTCTTTAGTGAGGAAATTTGGTACTGCTTTGCTGGATAAGGGCGCAGAGCAGATAAATCTAAAATCTTTTAAATATTATGATAGAATGATTCCGGCACAGGATACGGTTCCCGAAGGCGGTCTGGGCAGCCTTATTGCCCTTCCTTTGCAGGGAAAGGCTTTGAGGGAGGGAAACAGCGCTTTTGTAGACAATAATTGGAACGCTTATCCCAATCAGTGGGAAATATTGTGGAGCAAGCCACGGCTTTCCCAGGAATTTATAGAAGAAAAAATCAGAGAATGGTCTTTTGTTCCTTATGGCATTGAAGGTTCAGAGGTAGATGAGGAAAGAGAAAAACCCTGGAAGAAAAATAAATTTTTTTCAGCATCTGATGTGAATGGTAAAATGAATATTACATTGTCAAATGGGATATATATTGATAATACAAATCTTAAACCGGCGCTGCAGAATAAAATCCGAAGAATGGCTGTAATCAGCAATCCGGTTTATTATAAAAATCAGGCTATTGGGACTTTGAACTATGATACGCCTTCACGGATTTATTTGGGAAAGGATCATCTGAGCGGCTATATAGAAATACCGCGCGGCTTATACGGGGAATTGATTGAAAATATTGAGCAGGCAAAAATAACATATGAAATTGAAGATGAACGCCAGATGGGGAGATCCATAAAAGTAAAATTTAAGGGTGAACTGCGCAAAGAACAAAAAATAGCGCTAGATGAAATGGTTAAATTTGATAACGGCATATTGCATGCGGCGACTGCATTTGGAAAAACCGTGGTCTGTAGCGCAATGATAGCTGAAAAGAAAGTAAATACCTTAATTATTTTGGAATCTTCGTCATTGATTGAACAGTGGAAGGAAGCGTTGGAGAACTTTTTGGAAATTGATGAAGAATTGCCGGAATATCAAACTAAGACCGGGAGAACAAAAGTACGAAAGGAATTGATTGGAAAGCTTCACGGAGCACATGATTCTATGACGGGGATTATTGATATTGCCATGGCGGGGTCTCTTTGCAAAAAAGGAGAATTTCATGAATTTTTGAATCAGTATGGCCTTATTATTGTAGATGAATGTCATCATGCGGCATCCGATACAATATCAAAAGTTTTGAGGGAGGCGACGGCAAAATATATGTATGGAGTTACTGCGACTCCCAAAAGAAGCGATGGATTGGAGAAAATCAATTTTATGCTTCTAGGACCTATTCGATTCGGTTATACAGCAAAGGAAAGAGCAAAATCGCAGGGAATAGCACATTTAGTATATCCGCGTTTTACGCGGGTGGTTGCGCCGAGAGGAGTGACAACAGAAAAATTACATCCCAATGCGGCATATGATATTCTGCATAATAATGACTTGAGAGATGAGCAGATTCTAAACGACATAAAGGAGTGCGTATCGGCAGGGCGCACGCCGGTAGTGCTGTCCCGATACAGAGATCACGCTGAAAAGTTATATGAACGGATGAGAGATTATGCGGATCATATATTTTTAATGACGGGAAATAATTCCAAAAAAGAACATAAAAATATATTAGAACAATTACATCATGTTGGGGAGGCTGAATCGTTGATACTTGTCGCAACAGGTTCCTTGATTGGAGAGGGTTTTGATTTTCCAAGACTGGATACATTATTCATGGCAATGCCGGTTTCCTTTCGAAGCGTAGTAGAGCAGTATGCAGGGCGTTTAAGCCGTGATTATGAGGGGAAAGAAAGTGTAATTATATATGATTATGTAGACAGCCATATTCCCATGTTTGACGCAATGTACGCAAAGAGATTGAAGGCATATAAACAGATTGGGTATGAGATATGCGGTGGGCTTAAAAGCGAAAAACAAAATGTCAACGCTATTTTTGACAGTCAGAATTACTACGATATTTATAGAAAGGATCTGTTGGAAGCAAATGAGAATATTGTCATATCAAGTCCGGCAATAAGCGGCGCAAAGGTTTATGAATTGATTCATTTATTGCAGGCTAAGCAAGCGGAAGGAGTAGAAATTACGATTGTGACATGGACGCCGGATTCTTACGGGTTTGGCGACGCTGGATTTTGGATGCAGCTGCATGAAGCGATGCGCCAGGCCGGTTTTTATATGAAAACAGCGGAGGATTCGTGCGAGCATTTTGCAGTCATAGATCAGGAAATTGTGTGGTATGGAAGTATGAATCTTTTGGCCAAAATAAAAATAGAGGATAGCATGATGAGAGTTCAAAGTAAAAAAATAGCAGAAGAATTGATGGAAATGACATTTGGAAAGTGATAGAGGGTTTATAGCATTTGCTAGCCTGTAAATGTACGGTAGAAACCTCCTTGAAGGTTGAGGCGGATTGGATTTGTGATTATGCTCTTTTTGAAAAGGGGTAATTATGGTTATAAACAAAAACCACATGGCCGTTGACGCGTACCATGTGGTTTTAAAGTATTATATCAGACAATAGCGGTGATGGCGCTGAACACGCCCGCGCTCGCCAGTCCCATGATGATGCCCGCCAGAAGGACGCCGCCCATCGCCGCGAAAACGGTGGGCTTAAAATCCATATCTAACAGGCTGGCGGCGAGTGTTCCGGTCCAGGCGCCCGTGCCGGGCAGGGGGATGCCCACAAAGAGCAGGAGAGCCACGAACAGGCCCCGCCCCGCTTTTTCCTGGAGCTTTCTGCCTCCCTTTTCACCTTTTTCCAGACAGAATGAAAAAAATCTTCCGATCACTTTTTTATCGGCGCCCCATGTCAGTATTTTCCGAGCAAAAAGATAAATAAATGGCACGGGGAGCATGTTTCCGATGACGCACACGATGTAAGAGGGAATCAGCGGAAGCCCGAACCCTACGGCAACCGGGATGGCGCCCCTCAATTCGACAATGGGAACCATAGATATAAAGAATACGATCAGGTATTTTGCAAGCATGGATTACTCTCCTCTTTTTTAGTCGGTTTACAGTCCGTTCCTATTGTAAAAGAAAATGCAGGTGCAGTCAATAAATTTTTGTAAATTTAGATTAAACTAACATTCCCTATCAAAATCCCTATTTTATGCAATCTGCCAAACCCATTACATCATTAAATCAACTGTTT
>CANPZR010000278.1 GCA_947589175.1 uncultured Lachnospiraceae bacterium
GGTCCTCCAGATGCTTCATAATAACCTGTTTCAATTCGTAACCTGCCTGGTCACTTCCCAATGCGATCATAAACCCTACCTCCAATTCAATTTTCTTTTTGCTTTATACAATAAGGCCTTCATCTCCACGTAGCACGCCTCATAGGCCTCCTCGTCGCCTCCATAGGGATCCGTCACGTCGTCCTCCTCGTCCACAAACTCTGTCAGCGTATATACCTGCTCCACCCCGAAGTCCTCCACTAGCTTCACCTTTTCCGTGAAATTCATGGTAATGATAATCGTCCTCTCATCCACCTCGGCCGGATCAAACTCCTCTGAAACCTTTTCCTCGCAGGGAATCCCGTGAAGCATGAGCAGATCCAGCACCTTTTTGTTGTAGGGCTCCGGAAAAAGCACCACCAGCCCGCGGGAACAGATTTTCTTCGACTTGTCCATCAGAATACTCTTCATGATCCACTCCGCCATGGGGCTCAAAGAGACATTTTCCTTGCACACAAAAATCACTTTGTCGTACATGCACTTCATCTCCATTCCGAACTGTCAGGAAGGAAGATGCTCGACGCGCTGGCCCGCCGCTTTCAGCAGACGGTTCATAATGGCCTCGCCTCTGTCCTCCCCGAAAAAACTCTCGGAAAAAATAAACTCCACTCCCAGCTCGTCAAATCTCCTGAGCGCGCCAAACAGCCCTTGCTCAATGGTGCGCTTCTCTCTCGAACCCACGGACACCACCTGTCCGCGGGGGTACTTGTCCCTCGTCTCGTCCGTCGCCAAAATCCCCACCTTGTCCACGGGCAGACCAGCCGCCAGCTCGTTAATCCGGGCAATCACCCGCTCTATAGGCCCCTCGTATACCGTCATTGTTCCTCTCGGCGCGTAGTGCCGGTACTTCATCCCCGGCGCCTTGGGGTGTGATGCCGCCAGTCCCGGATCCATCCGCACCTCACTGATGACCTCCCGGATCATGGCCTCGGTGATATGTCCCGGCCGCAGTATCACCGGAACCTCCTCTGTCATATCAATAATCGTGGATTCCAGCCCGATTCCGACGCTGCCTCCATCGATAATCATGTCAATCTTTCCCGCGAGATCCTCTCTCACATGCTCCGCACAGGTAGGACTCGGCCTCCCGGACGTGTTAGCGCTGGGCGCCGCCACCGGAACCCCCGCCCTGTGAATCAGCTCCCTCGCCCCCTCGTGGGACGGCATCCGAACCGCCACCGTGTCCAGTCCCCCCGTCGTCTCGTAGGGCACGACCGGCGCCTTGTCAAAAATCAGCGTCATGGGACCCGGCCAAAAAGCCTCCATCAGCTTCTCCGCCGCATCCGGCACCCCCGCCACAAGCGCGTCTAACTCCCGCCTCTCGCTGATGTGGAGAATCAAAGGGTTGTCACTGGGACGCCCCTTGGCCGCGTAAATCTTCCTCGACGCCTCCGGCCGCAGACCGTCTCCGCCGAGGCCGTACACCGTCTCCGTGGGAAATGCCACCAGCCCGCCCGATCGCAAAATCCCGGCGGCCCGATTCAGATCCTCCTCCCGGTATCCCCGCGCAGGATCCCAGTTCACAATCTCTGTGCGCATCGTTCCTCTCATTCCGCCGCCGTAGCGGCATAACATAAAATCATGATACCATAAACTGCCTATTTATACAAGAAATTTTCTATGCCCTCACAGATGCCTCGGGCCAGCTTATCCTGATAAGACTCATCCCTCAAAAGCTTCTCTTCCTCAGGGTTTGACAAAAAACCGCACTCTACAATCACAAGGGGAACCGTGACATTCTTCAGCAGATAATACTCGCTGTTGCCCTTTTCCACACGGTGGTTGTCGTCCCCCACTGACTCCCGGATTAAATTTTGAATCTGGCCCGCCAGTCTTTTCCCCGACTCAGAACGGGCATAGAAAAACACCTGGGCTCCCTTAGTTGCCGCCGAATAACTGTTCTGGTGGATGCTCACCGCCAGCGCCGGCTTTGCCTTCTCAATCAGAGACACTCTGTTCTTTAAATCTGCCAGTTTCTTTTGGATCTCCCCGCTTCCGCAGAGCGCCGTGTCCTCCGTGCGGGTCATTGCGACTCTGTATCCGCTGTCAGTCAGGATTTTCTCTACTTTTTTGGCAATAGCCAGATTAATATCCTTTTCCAGCGTGCCCGCCGTCCCTACTTTGCCAGGATCAAATCCGCCATGTCCGGCATCTATGACAATCGTCGCCTTCGTCCCGTCTCCCGTGTAATTCAAAGTCTCTTTTTCTCTTTTCCACAGCATGTTCGCCACAAAAAAAACGGCAGCCAGAACAAGTATGAACCCGACTGCTGCCCGTCTTTTATATTTTTTCACAGACCATGCACCTTCTGCCCGTTGTTTATACATTATATGCCGGACACACCATTTTCATGATCCATATTCCTCATCTGCCGCAAAGTCGGCTCTTCTCCGCAAATCAGTTCCCTCAGGTCCCTTCTTGCCTTTCGAAGACGCGACTTCAGCGTGCTCTCTGGGATGTGCAGCATCTTAGAAATCTCGCTCTGCTTATATCCCTCGTAATAATAGAGCAGCACTGCAATGCGCTCCTGCTCGTTCAACTGCGCGACATAGTCCCATAAGGCCTCACTGTCTTTCGCTGACGCTGACATATCGGCCTTCTCCGGGAGCTGGTCCACTAACACGATCCTGCGATTCTTCCTCAGCATCGTCCTTGCCGTATTCAGAACAATCTTGCATGCCCACGCGTACAGTTTACTTGAATCACGCAGGCGGCTCCGATTCTTCCACATCTTTAAAAATGACTCTGAAACGGCATCCTGTGCATCCATCGTATTTCTCAAAACGCTGTAGGCAAGAATATACAAGTGATCCCTGAATTTTATAACAAATTTTTCAAATTCATCCTCTGATATTCCTGTACTCATCCTCGGTTTTCCCTTTTCCAAAGCGCACATTTTAGTTTAATAAGTTACCAAAGCCAAAGACTCATAATGTCCTCCGGCCTTCTTGTCTCTCGACATTATAAATTATATATAAATTTTTGCAGTTTTTCAAGTTTAAATAACGAATTTTTTAAAGAATTTTTTTCCGTGTCTGAAAACCAATAGAAAAAAGGGCGTTTTATGGCATAATTCGGCGCAATGTCTCATCGCGCCAGCCCGTCAAATTTCTGCTCTGGCCCTCTCATTCATGCCCTGTACTGCTTTTTTTCCGGAAGCCAGAGCCTTTTCGTGTTTTCCAAGCCTTGATGAACTGATGGTTAAAGAAAGCTGTAGGACTCGTACTCCCTCACCACGCCCTTCAATATGATTGCCAGCACTTCCTTGTGCCTGTACAGCTCCTCCATTCCTTCTGTTACCTGAAGGGTGTGGAGTACTGCCATACTGCCGGACACATTGTCACCCTGTTGTCCTTTATTCTGCAAATCCGTTTCCCGCTGCTCTTTCTGCCCCTTATCCCGCTGCTGATTCTCCTGTCTCTTATCTTGAATGTTTTCTCCCATCCACATCCTCCCTCTGTGTTTTCCATAAAATTCTGCTCACATGCTTAAACCAACATCTACTTCTCCCCGTACTTAGACTCCTCATGCACCATATGTTCATACTGATGATGATCTACTTCTCTCCGTATTTCGACTCCTCATGCACCATATGTTCGTACTGCTGATGCAGCTCGATTGTGTAATCCATAGATATTCCCAGAGTGTCACTGACATTCTCCAGCGGATTATTCCTTGAAAACATACGAAATGC
>CANPZR010000279.1 GCA_947589175.1 uncultured Lachnospiraceae bacterium
GGAGGCGGCTGCGGTGATCCGGCGGTGCAGGGAGGAGCGCATACCGGTGACGCCGCGCGGTGCAGGGACCAATCTGGTCGGCTCCACGGTGCCGGTGGACGGCGGAATCATTCTGGATTTTTCAAAGATGAACCGGATTCTGGAGCTGGACCGGGACACCATGACGATCACGGTGGAGCCGGGGATTCTTTTGCAGGAGCTCCAGGCGTATGTGGAGGAGAGAGGTCTTTTTTACCCGCCGGATCCCGGGGAAAAGCAGTCTACCATCGGCGGCAACATTTCTACCAACGCGGGAGGAATGAGGGCGGTAAAATATGGAGTGACCAGAGATTACGTCCGAGGTCTTGAGATTGTCACGCCAGATGGCGATATACTTAATATAGGCGGGAAAAATGTAAAGGACGCCAGCGGGCTCTCCCTAAAGAATCTGATTGTGGGCTCGGAGGGGACGCTGGCGGTCATAACCAAATGTATCCTGAAATTGATTCCCAAGCCGGAGTATTCAAAATCCGCGCTGATTCCCTATCCGGACTTAAAGAGCGGGATTCATAGCGTGTTAGCTATCCTGCAGGCGGGGCTGGATCCCACGGCTGTGGAGTTTATCGAGCGGAAGGTGGCGAAGCTGGGCGAGGATTTTTGCGGCGTAAAATATCCCGCGCCGGACGCCGGCTCCTATATTCTTCTGACCTTTGACGGTAAGAAAAGCGGCGTGGAGGAGAGCCTGCGGCAGATTGAAACGCTCTCCGGGCAGACGGGGGCGTCGGGGTTCGTGCTTCTGGAGGATCCTGCCTATGCGGCTGAAATCTGGAAGGTGCGGGGCGCTCTGGTAAAGGCGGTAGAGGCCGTGTCGGAGCAGGAGCCGGTGGACATCGTCGTGCCCATCAGCCGCACGGACGAGATGATTTCCTATGTCAATCAGCTGTCGGAGGAGAGCCGCATGCAGATGATCGCCTTCGGGCACGCGGGAGACGGCAATGTCCACCTCTGCGTCGTCCGGGGAGACCGGGACGAGGCGACATGGCGGAGAGAATTGAAGGAAAATATGGAAAAGGTCTACGGGAAGGCGTATCAGTTAGGAGGCGTGACGTCGGGCGAGCACGGCGTCGGGATATCCAAGCGCCACTATTTTCTGCGGGAATCCGCCCCGGAAAATATCGCGTGGATGAACCGGATCAAGGACGCGCTGGATCCGGAGCACATTTTAAATGACAAAAAATCATACATATGGGAGGAGAGAAAAAATGATCAGGCTGTCTGATAGAACTGCCGAATTTACGGACAGTGTCATTCGGAGAATGACGAGAATTTCCGATCAATACGGAGCGGTCAATCTCTCGCAGGGGTTTCCGGATTTCGAGCCGCCGGAGGAAATTCTGAACCGGCTGCGCGAGGTGTGCAGCGAGGATTTTCACCAGTATTCCATCACATGGGGAGCGAAGAATTTCAGAGAGGCGCTGGCGGAAAAGCAGTCGCGCCTGCTGGGCTTTTCGGTCGATCCGGAAAAGGAGGTCGTAGTCACCTGCGGCTCCACCGAGGCCATGATGGCGGCGGTGATGACGGCGGTCAATCCCGGTGACAAGGTGATTGTCTTTTCGCCGTTTTATGAGAACTATGGAGCGGACGCCATTCTCTCCGGAGCGGAGCCCATTTATGTGCCCCTTTATCCGCCGGAATTTAACTTCAATCCGGACGAGCTGGAGCAGGCGTTTAAGCAGCGGCCCAAGGCGCTGATTCTGTGCAATCCGTCCAATCCCTGCGGCAAGGTATTTACCCGTGAGGAGCTGCAGATAATTGCGGATATGACCAAAAAATATGATGCACTTGTCATTACGGACGAGGTCTATGAGCACATTGTCTACGAGCCGTACAGGCACATTTATTTTGCCTCCCTGCCGGATATGCGGGAGAGGACGATTATGTGCTCATCCCTTTCCAAGACGTATTCGATTACGGGCTGGCGGCTCGGATATGTTATTGCTCCGGAATGGATAATTGAGAGAATCAGGCAGGTCCATGACTTTTTGACGGTGGGGGCGGCGGCTCCGCTCCAGGAGGCGGCGGTGGTCGGACTTCGGTTCGGCGATGAATATTATAAGAATCTTCAGGAAAAATATACCGCGAAAAGAGATCTGTTTCTGCGGGGGCTCGACGATCTGGGAATCGTCCACACCGTCCCACAGGGCGCCTATTATGTGCTGGTGGATATATCGCAATACGGTTATGAGAGCGATTATGAATTTTGCCGGATGCTCGCCGAAAAGGTCGGCGTCGGGGCCGTGCCGGGCTCCAGCTTTTTCAGGGAGCCGGTCAATCACTTGATTCGGCTGCATTTCGCCAAAAAGGAGGAAACGCTGAACGAGGCGCTGAACCGGCTGGAGGGCCTGTCCCGACTCGGCGCTGCCGGCATGAAATAATTTTTAAATAAGAAATATTTTTTTAGAATGTTAATTTTTATTTTCCGCTTGTTCTGTCAAAATAGCTGTGAGTATTTCCAGCAGCTTTTCTACATCAATCGGCTTGGCGATATGCGCGTTCATGCCGCACTCAAGCGCCTGCCTGCGGTCCTCCTCGAACGCGTTGGCGGTCATGGCTACAATCGGTATGCCCGCAAGGGCCGGATCGTCCAGCGCCCGGATGGCGCGGGTGGCGTCATAGCCGTTCATTTTCGGCATCTGTATATCCATGAGGACGAGGGAGTAATAGCCCGGGGCGGAGTTTTTCACCTTTTCTACGGCGATGGTGCCGTCCTCGGCGCTCTCTACGACAAATCCCCTGTCGGAGAGAAGCTCCTCCGCGATTTCCCGGTTCAGCTCGTTGTCCTCGGCCAAAAGCAGGCGCACGCCCTCGGGGTGCCAGAACGGCTCGGGGATGACGGCGGCTGTCTCCTGCGCGCTTAGCGTGCTGCCGGTGGCCTCGATCAGAATATCCCGGAGCTCGGAGAGGAAAATCGGCTTGTTGCAGAAAGCGTTTACGCCCGCCGCGCGCGCCTCATCCTCAAAAGTAGTCCAGTCGTAAGCGGTGACAATAATAATCGGCGTGCTGTCCCCCACGATGGAGCGAATCTGGCGCACTACCTCAAGCCCGCTCAAATCCGGGAGGAACCAGTCGATAATATAGGCGTGGTACTCGTCGCCCAGCTCATACGCCTGTCTGGCGTGCAGGACGGCCTCCTTGCCGTGCAGAACCCACTCGGGGCGCATACCGATCTGGCGGAGCATTTTGGTGACGCTGTCGCAGGTGGAAAAGCTGTCGTCCACGACAAGGGCGCGCATGCCCTGAAGCTCCTGAACGACCTCCACCTTTTTGGACTCCGTGCAGAGGCGGAAATCGAGATTGATGATAAATTCCGTGCCCTTGTCCGGCTCGGACTGCAGCTCGATCGTGCCGCCCATCGTATCGATAATATTTTTCGTGATGGCCATGCCGAGTCCCGTGCCCTGTATGCCGCTGGCAGTGGTGTTCCGCTCCCGCTCAAAGGGCTCGAAAATATGCTCTATAAAATCCGGGCTCATGCCGATGCCGGTGTCCTTGACTCGGATCTCGTAGGAGCCGTAGCCCTTGGGCGCGCGCGGCTTCTGCCGGATCGTCAGCGCCACCGTGCCGCCCGCGGGGGTGAACTTGATGGCGTTGGAAAGAAGGTTCAATAACACCTGATTTACATGCAGCTTGTCGCAGTAAATATTCTCGTCAATGACGTCTATCGTGTCTATAAAGAAATTGAGCTGCTT
>CANPZR010000280.1 GCA_947589175.1 uncultured Lachnospiraceae bacterium
TTTCAGTTGCATTTTTTCTTTAGATATATTAAAATAAATGTACTGGATGTTTGAAGAATTATTAGGAAAGGATGGTTATTAAGAAATGACAAACAACATGCCAAAAACAAAGATCGGTATCGTAGCTGTGAGCCGCGACTGCTTCCCTGAGACACTGTCTGTCAACAGGAGAAAGGCGTTGGTCGAGGCCTACACGAAGAAGTATGACGCTGAGGATATCTACGAGTGTCCCGTCTGCATCGTGGAGAGCGAGATTCACATGATGCAGGCTCTGGAGGATGTGAAGAAGGCCGGATGCGACTCCCTGGTAGTATATCTGGGCAACTTCGGACCGGAGATTTCCGAAACTCTTTTAGCAAAGCATTTTGACGGACCGGTTATGTACTGCGCTGCCGCTGAGGAGACTTCCAAGGACGGCGGACTGATTGACAACCGCGGCGACGCTTACTGCGGTATGCTCAACGCGAGCTACAACTTAAAGCTGCGCAACGTGAGAGCTTACATACCTGAGTATCCGGTGGGCACAGCCGATGAGGTAGCTGACATGATTCACGAGTTCATTCCGATCGCGCGCGCCGTTGTCGCTCTGAACAACTTGAAGATCATCAGCTTTGGACCGCGTCCGCTGAACTTCTTAGCCTGCAACGCTCCTGTAAAGCAGCTCTACAATCTGAATGTTGAGATTGAGGAGAACTCCGAGCTGGATCTGTTCGAGTCCTACAACAACCACGCTGGTGATTCGAGGATTCCGGAGGTCGTAGCGGATATGCAGAAGGAGCTGGGCGCTGCCAACAAGAAACCGGAGGTTCTTGAGAAACTGGCTCAGTACGAGCTGACTCTCCTTGACTGGATCGAGGAGCACAGGGGATACCGCAAGTACGTTGCCATCGCTGGCAAGTGCTGGCCGGCATTCCAGACACAGTTCGGCTTCGTTCCCTGCTATGTGAACAGCCGCCTCACAGCAAGAGGTATTCCGGTATCCTGCGAGGTAGATATCTACGGATGCCTGAGCGAGTTCATCGGAACGGTAGTGAGCCAGGATGCTGTTACCCTGCTCGATATCAACAACTCCGTGCCGTCTGACATCTACGAGGAGGACATCAAGGGCAAGTTCGATTACACCCCGACGGATGTATTCATGGGCTTCCACTGTGGAAATACCGCTTCCAGCAAGCTGTCCTTCTGCGAGATGAAGTACCAGAAGATCATGGCAAGGACCCTTCCGATCGAGGTTACGAACGGTACTCTTGAGGGAGATATCATTCCGGGCGAGATCACATTCTTCCGCCTTCAGAGCACGGCAGACGCCAAGATCCGCGCTTACATCGCAAACGGCGAAGTTCTTCCGGTTGCTACGCGTTCCTTCGGCTCCATCGGTATTTTTGCCATCAAGGAGATGGGACGCTTCTACCGTCATGTACTAATCGAGGGCAATTACCCGCACCATGGCGCCGTAGCATTTGGACATCACGGCAAAGCTCTGTACGAGGTATTTAAGTACATCGGCGTTCCGGTAGAGGAGATCGGCTACAATCAGCCGGCCGGCGTACTCTACAAGACAGAGAATCCTTTCAAATAAGAAAACATTCATGATACATGGATGCAGGTATAACAAAAACTCCTCCGGGTTTCCCGGAGGAGTTTTTATTTTTCAAGGCAATTCTTTTTTCAAGGCAATTCTTTTTTCAAGGCAATTCTTTTTTAATCATATTCCAGGTGGCCGCCCGCTCAAATCCCAGCTTCCAGAAAGCGACGCCCGCCACTTTCTGATTTTTTATCACATTCATCTTTTTCTCCAGGGAGGTCTCCTCCTCCAGCCAGATCTTGTAGGTCGCGCCATTTTCCTTGTATTGGGCGTAATACTGCCCGGTCTTTTCATCCCACTCCGGCGCCGTGTCGTGAGCCCGCACTACGCTCTCCGCGCCGCTCATGCCATAGGCGGCGGGCGAAGTCACCTCTACTTTCCCGGATTTTTTCTTCACTTCCTGCCAGAGCCTCGTAAAGAACGGCAGCGCCACGATCACGCGCTCCTTCGGCACCTGGGCGACCATATTCTTCGTTCCCTCTTTGACAAATCCCAGAGAAGAAACGGAGCCGCTCTCGCCCCCGCCGGCCCAGTGCTCGTCGTAGGCCATCAGTATGACGTAATCCACCACGCGTCCCTGCTCCTCCAGATTGTAGTAGGCGTTGTAATCCGCCGGCGCGTAATTGTCCACCGACACAATCAGGTCATTGACGTGGGCTTTCAGCGTCAGCTCCCGCAAAAACTCCAGATACGCCTCCGCCGACTCCTCGGTTATTTTTTCAAAATCAATGTTGACGCCATCCAGATCGTACTGAATCGCCGCCCCCACCAGGCCGTTGACCAGCTTCGTCCGGGTGCTGGTGGTCCCCAGAATCTTGTTCAGATCCAGCCCGTCCTTGAAGTCGTTAATCAGCCCCCACACCTGCAGTCCGGCGGCGTGAGCCTCGTTGACGTACGTCGTATTTCCTATAGAAGAAAAGGTTCCCTTATCGTCTTCCAGGGCAAACCAGGTAGGCGAGATCACATTCATCCCCTGAGTCTGCGAAAGCCCGGAATACATGACCGCCGCGCTGCTCTCCGTGGTGACCTGGTGCCAGCCCAGGCACACCGTCTTTCCCATGCTCTGCTGCTCAAATGTCTCCGGCGTCTTGTCAATGCTCCAGACAGCTTCCTCCTGAGAGGCCGCCCGCTCCACCGGAATGTAGCCGGTGACGCCGTCCTCGGTCGTGACCGCCATATATTCATTTTCCTGCTTCACATCGGTCTCCACAATGACCCGGCTGCCCTCCGGCACCTCGATCAGATAGGGGTATTTCTTGTTGGGACCCGTGCGGATTCTCGTATCGCTTCCCAGCGTGGCAAAGGTGTAGCTCTTGTCCCGGTCCGCCATAATTACCAGCCTCGCGGGATCTTTGTACTCCTGAAAATAGCAGTTGGCGTGCTCGGAGAGAAACGCCAAAGACACATACAGCTCATCCTCCAGCGCCCGCAGAATCGGCTGCTCCGCCTCCATGGATTCTTTCCCCATGGCATACGCCGTCTTGTCCGCCCCCGCCTGAATCACACCCTCGGACGTGGCGTAGGACAAAATCTTCTCCTCCTGGTCCACAAAAACCCTCGCGTCCATGTAGGCCGTGGCCACCTGGGCGGGCACATACATCTGTCCCTCGACAACCCGGCCCCGCTGCTCCAGCAGTTCATCGTCCGCCAGAATCGCCGCCTGATCGCCCTCCAGCTTGAACAGGGAATTTAGATCGCTCTTCGAGCTGCTGGGCGCCAGCCACTTGTAAATCGCAATCACCGCCAGGGCAAGCACCAGCACGACCGCCACGATTGCCGCTGCCACAACCACCTTCTTTTGTTTTGCCATCTGTTTGTCCTCCCTCAGTAAAAAAATAGCCTCTCGCTTTTTATCTATCGCACGTTCAGAATCCTTCTGACCGGACTATGGACATCGACTGGGCAGCCCCGGCCGCCCCATCACACATCCAGAATCTTTCTGGCGTTGCCGGAAAGGATTTTCTCCTTTTCGTCCTCTGTCAGATCCGTCTTTTCCAGCCAGTCCACGCACACCTTCTGGCCGCTCCACGGACTGTCCGTTCCGAATAAAACCTTGTCGGTTCCGTGGGCGCGCGCCAAGTGTACAAACTGCTCATTCGTCAGCATCCCCTCCACGCCCGGAATACAGT
>CANPZR010000281.1 GCA_947589175.1 uncultured Lachnospiraceae bacterium
TGAACTAATGATATGTGACTGAGATTTGGTGAAGATTTGGCAAGTATGAGAAGCATAAAAAGAACTGACGTTGTACAAAGAAGGAGAAGCCGATGAACGATACGGAAGTGAGAGAGAAAGTACTGGATATATTACAGGATATACATGATGATATTGATTTTGAGCAGGAGACAAAGCTGGTAGACGACGGCATTCTGTATTCATTTGATCTTGTGGCTCTGGTTGCGGAATTGGGTGAAGAATTTGACATAGAGATTACAGGGAAAGAATTTGTGGCGTCCAATTTCAATTCAGTAGATGGGATCACCAGGATGGTTCTCAGCCTTATGGGGGCTTAAGTTTGCGGGGAGAGAGATCATGCTGATATCTTATCAATTTATAGCTTTTTTGCTTGTGCTTTTTGCGCTGTATTATCTGGCGCCGCGAGGGGGGCAGTGGATTTTTCTGCTGGCGGCCAGTCTGCTTTTTTATGCGGCGATGGATGCGCGGTATTTGATATTTATATTGGTTACGTCGTTCACCGTTTATGGTGCGGCGCGGTTATTGGAGCGGCATCCGGGAAAGAGAAAGTGCATTATGCGGATCTGCCTGTTTTTAAATATAGGCATACTGGCGGCGGTAAAATACACCAATTTTGCTCTACAGAACTTGAATTACGCGAGAGAGCACATGGGAAAGGCGCCGCTTGACTTTGTGGATTTTATTGTCCCCATGGGGATTTCTTTTTATACGTTTCAGGCAGTCGGCTATTTGTTAGACGTTTACTGGGGGAAATATGAAGCGCAGAAGAATTATCCCCGGTTTTTATTATTTATTTCATTCTTTCCGCAGCTGATTCAGGGACCGATCAGCCGCTATGACCATCTGTCGCAGACGCTGTACGCGCGGCATGATTTTGACTGGAAGCAGATCCGGTTCGGGCTGGAGCGTATTTTGTGGGGATATTTTAAAAAATTAGTGATTGCGGACCGGATAGGGGTCGCCGTTGCGGCGCTGTCCGCTTCTCCTAAGCATTATGCGGGGAAATATGTGTTTGTAGATATGTTATTTTACGCCGTGCAGATATATGCGGATTTTGCGGGAGGCATTGATATTACAATAGGCGTCGCGCAGGTGTTCGGCATACATGTAAAAGAAAATTTCGTGCGCCCGTATTTTTCCAAAAACCTTGCGGAGTACTGGCGCAGATGGCATATTTCCATGGGTACATGGTTCAAGGATTACGTGTTCTTCCCCTGCGGGATCAGCCGCCCGGTGCGGTCGGTCCGCTCGTTCTGCAAAAAGCATTTGGGCAGAAAAGCGGCGCAGCGGAGCGCGGTTTATATTTCAACAATGGTCGTGTGGTTTTCGACGGGAATCTGGCACGGGGCGGAGTGGCGTTTCGTCATATGGGGACTGTTAAACGGGATTATCCTGCTTGCGTCCCAGGAATGCGAGCCATTATACAGGCGCTTTCGCGAAAAGTTCCCGCGTCTGTGCCGTTCCGTCTGCTACCGGGGATTTATGGTGATCCGTACCTTTCTTTTGACGGGCTTTTTGAACCTGTTTGACATTTACGGCAGCGTGAGAAGGACGTTTCGGCAGTTTTTCCGCATGTTCGCTCAGTGGGGGGAGCGCGCGGTCACGGGAAAGGAATTGCTGGATCTGGGACTTTCCGCGGGAGACTACGCGGTTCTTGCGGCGGGCGTAATCGCGCTGTTTGGCGTGAGCATGTGGGAGAGAAGCGGCAGCGTGCGGGAGAAGATTTCCGACAAGCCGTATATTTTGCGCTATGCCGTGTTTGCGGGGCTTTTTTTGGGAGTCATTTTATTTGGGACATATGGGCAGGGATACGATGTGCAGCAGTTTATTTACAATCAGTTTTAGAAAGGCGAAAACATGCATGCAGATAGAACCGGCAGGAAATCAGGGGGGAGAAGGCTGCTGACCGGCGCAGTGTCAATAGCCGTTTTTCTGGTAGTCGGAGCGGCGTTTCAGCGTCTGGTAGTTCCCAAGTACGCCGATATGCCGGAGGGAAATTTTACGGCGGAGTACTACGAGGAGACTACGCCTCACGACGTGCTTTTGATCGGGGACTGCGAAGTGTATGAAAATGTAGACCCCATCTATCTTTGGAAAAATTATGGGATTACCAGCTATATACGGGGCAATGCCGAGCAGCTTGTGTGGCAGTCCTATTATATGCTGGAGGATACATTGAAATACGAGACGCCCAAAGTCGTGATTTTAAATGTGCAGGCGCTTACCTTTAGCGAGCCCCAGCGGGAGGAGTACAACCGCATGGTTCTGGACGGAATGAAATGGTCCATGACAAAGGTTCATGCTATAAATGCCTCCCGCTGCGAGGGAGAGCACATGCTGGAATATGTATTTCCGATTTTGCGGTTTCACAGCCGGATCTTGGATTTGTCAAAAGATGATTTTACCTATTGGGGAAGCCGGAAAAAGGGCACGCACAATGGCTATTATATGAGGGTGGACGTACTGCCCGTCAGCGAATCGGATGTGGCGGATCCGTCCTGGCTTCTGGGAGAGGAGGAGCAGGAAGAGGAAATCGAGGATCCCTGGGCACAGATAGAAGGCGCGGACGCGGAGGCGGATGTGGAGAAGCCGGAAGAGCGCGGTCAGGGAGAGCCGTTCGGAGAGCTCCCTATGGAATATCTCGACCGGATCCGGGAGCTCTGCGAGCAGAACGGGATTCAGCTAATTTTGATGAAGGCGCCCAGCCTTTCGCCCGTCTGGTACGATTCAGACGAAAAGCAGGTGCAGGATTACGCGGCGGCTCACAAGCTGCCCTATATCAATTTTTATGAGCATCTGGACGAGATGGGGATTGATTATGAAACAGACAGCTATGACGGCGGCCTTCATATGAACCTGAGCGGCGCCGATAAGCTGTCGGAATATCTGGGAATGGTGCTGACCGACGAGTACGGCGTGCCCAGCCATCGGGGAGAATTGTCTTATGAAAAAGTATATGAAGAGAAGGAAAAATTTTACAATGAAATGATCCGGGGGCAGCAGGAGGAACTGGAAAAATACGGAGAAATCCGAAGCTACTGAGGGAGAAGACAGGAGGAGACTTTTTTGAGAAATTCAGTATTATGCTATCTGGAAGACACGGCCCGCCAATTCCCGGATAAGGCGGCGCTTACAGATTCAAGAATGGAAATAACTTTTAGTCAGTGGAGAAACAGGGCGTTGCGCGTGGCGGACGCCATCCGGGAGAAGAATGAGCAGAGGCAGATTCCTGTGCTGGTGTATCTGCCCAAGTCCGTTATGGCGCTGGTCGCTTTCGCGGGCGTGCTGTACAGCGGGAATTATTACACGCCTACAGACGTGCGTTTTCCCTTTGAAAAGGCCCGTTCCATTATAGATCGGCTGACGCCCGAAATATTTATAACGGATCGGAAAAGTGGGAAAAAATTGCTGGAAAATGGCGTGGATCAAGATAAGATACTTTTTATTGATTCGATTGATTTTTCACAGGAACCGGTCGGAAGCGAGCAGTATTTGCGGGATGCTGTTGACACGGATCTGGCCTATGTGCTCTTTACGTCCGGATCGACGGGAGTGCCCAAGGGGGTTGCGATTACCCATCGAAGCATTATGGATTACATAGACTGGGCGGGAGAGGAATTTCAGGTTACGGAGAATGAGCGGATTGCGAATCAGGCGCCCTTTTATTTTGACAATTCGGT
>CANPZR010000282.1 GCA_947589175.1 uncultured Lachnospiraceae bacterium
AGCAGGCCATGTATGTCTGGCTCAACGGGAAATTTATCGGCTATGCCGAGGACAGCTTTACCCCGTCAGAATTTGATATTACGGACGCCGTGCGGGAAAAGGACAACCTGCTGGCGGTGGAGGTTCATAAGCGGAGCACGGCGGCCTATCTGGAGGATCAGGATTTTTTCCGGTTTTCCGGTATTTTTCGGGACGTGTCGCTGATGGCGAGGCCGGAGCTTCACATGGAAGATCTCTGGATTCGCCCCCAGTATGAGCCGGACGCCGGACGGGGCGAGGTGAATGTGCGGCTGCGTTTTTTCGCGAGGGAGAGGAAGGATATTTCTAAGAGTTGCTGCCGCGCGGTTGTGTACGACCGCGGCGGACAGGCCGTGGCGGAGGGCGAGATTTTTTTGACAGATGACAGTATCGCAGGGAGCGGTAATGCGGAGGGTGGCGTCTCAGGATGCAGTAGTACGGAGGGTGGCATTGTAGAGAATTGCATTGCGGAGTGTAATATCCAGATGGCCATGCCGGGAAAAGTGACGCCGTGGGAGAACGGGAACCCTTATCTGTACCGCCTGGAGCTGCGGCTGTATGGCGGGGACGGCTCCCTTTTGGAAATCGTCCCTTATGAGTTCGGATTCCGTCGGATTGAGATTGAGAATAAGGTCATAAAGCTCAACGGAAAGAGGCTGGTGTTCTGCGGCGTGAACCGCCATGAGTGGAGCGCCGAGAGCGGCCGGTGCATCGGTGAAAAGGAGCGCCAGTGGGATATGGACTGCATGAAAAAAAACCATATTAACGCGGTGCGCACCTGCCATTATCCGGATCAGATTCCCTGGTATTATCTCTGCGACAGGGAGGGAATTTATATGATTGCGGAGAACAATCTGGAAACGCATGGTTCCTGGGGGAAGGCGGACTGTCTGGACGCCACATGGAACGTGCCGGGCAGCGTGCCGGAGTGGGAGGACGCCACGATGGACCGGGCGAGGACGAATTTTGAGGTGTTCAAGAATCACACGGCGATTCTGATCTGGTCTTTAGGAAATGAGTCCTACGCGGGAGAGACGCTGCGGAAAATGTACGAGTACATGAAGGAGGCCGATCCGGACCGGCTGGTGCACTACGAGGGCGTTTCCTTTTATCCGGAGTACAAGCCGTTTATTTCGGATATTGAGAGCCGGATGTACGCCTATCCGAAGGATATTCGGGAGTATCTGGAGAAGGAGGGGGACAAGCCCTTTATTCTCTGTGAGTACATGCACGACATGGGAAATTCTATGGGCGGAATGAAGTCCTATATGGATCTGATCGATCAGTACGAGATGTATCAGGGCGGGTTTATCTGGGATTTTATCGACCAGTCTTTGCTTGTGGAGGACGAGGTCACCGGGAAAAGGGTGCTGCGTTACGGAGGCGATTTTGACGACCGTCCGGCGGATTATGAGTTTTCCGGCGACGGTATCGTATTTGGCGATAGAACAGAAAAACCGGCGATGCAGGAGGTGAGGTATTATTATGGAAAATATGGCAAATAATTTAAAAATAAATAATTTAAAATTAAATACGGAAAAATCCACGGGAAATGACTGCTTGCGGCTGGCCTTTGGCGATTGGTCCCTGGGAGTGGGGGGCGAAGATTTTCACTACATTTTTTCCTACACCACGGCGGGGCCGGACTCCCTTTATGTCCGTGGAAAGGAGTGGCTGTACCGCACGCCGAAGCCCACATTCTGGCGGGCGCTGACGGATAATGACCGGGGAAACCGCTTTCACCTGCGCTCCGGCATGTGGCTCTCCGCGGATATGTTCATAAAAAACGAGGGGTACAAGGTCTGCGTAGACGGCAAGGAAATTCCCTGTCCGGGGGCGCCGGGAAACAATGATTTTTCCCAGGAGGAATACGCGGAGAGGGTTTCCATTATATATACCTATGAGACGATTACTGTGCCGGCCGCGCGAGTAGAAGTGACCTACGAGGTGGCGACAGACGGCGGCATCACCGTGACAGCGCACTATATGGGAGAGAAGGGACTGCCGGAGCTGCCGGTGTTCGGCATGCGCTTTATCATGCCCACGGCAGCAGAAGGATACCGGTATGAGGGCCTGTCCGGCGAGACATATCCCGACCGGAAGGCGGGGGGCGAAAAGGGAGTCTACGAGGTAGAGGGACTGCCGGTAACGCCCTATATGGTGCCGCAGGAGTGCGGGATGCACGTGGACACAAAATGGCTGGAAATCGACCGGAAAAGCGAGCTGGATAACCGCAATAAGGAGTGGCGGACGACCGCGCTTAGATTTGAGCAGACGGACGCCCCTTTTGCCTTTTCCTGCCTGCCCTACACGGCGGAGGAACTGGAAAACGCCACCCATCACGAGGAACTGCCGCCTGTCCGGCGGACCGTGCTGTGCGTCTGCGGCGCCGTGCGGGGCGTAGGAGGCATCGATAGCTGGGGGGCAGATGTGGAGGAAGAATATAGGATCGACGGGGAGGGGGAGATTGAATTTTCCTTCCGAATTGTTCCGGTGTGAGGATGGCGGAGTTGTAAAAATATTGGAGGAGCAGATATGAAATATAATACCGCGGAGATTATGGAAAAAGGGATGACATGTCTGGTAGAGAGATTGGGCGTTGTAGATGCAGAGCATTTTATTTCTGTAGTATTGAGGGAAAGATTTGATTATACAAAGTGGCAGCGGGAGCATTTTGATTCTGTGAGACCGAAGGAATTTCTGGAGGCTGCATTTGCTTATGATGAGGAACATCCGATCAAGTAATTTCGAGGCCTTGTGAAATGCTCTTTTCACAGGGCCTCATAAATTATTCCCGTCTGAGTAATCAAGAATAAACTGGATTCCTTTTACTACATCCAGATAGCCATCCAGAAGTTCGGACAGGTATTCCCGGCCGGCATCTTCCATATGGTAGTAGACGCGTGTCATACGTTTGCCGGCCTGTTTCGTATAGTCAGAGATGTACCCCTGTTCTGTCAGGCGGTAAAGCGTGGGGTACATGGCTCCTTCTGTAATACTCATCAGACCTTGCGAGCGCTTTTTTATTTCCTGTGAAATTTGATAGCCATATAAATCTTCATCCCGAAGGAGATACAGAAGAAGCAATTCCAGCGTTCCTCTTCGGAAGCTATTTCGAGTTGCTATGATAAATCACCTCAATTTTCAAAATGCAATTCATTGTTTTTGTATGTATGCTGTTATGACAATACACCATTTGTATTACATGTGAGAGTGACGGTTTTTGTAATAGTTTCTACGGGAAGAAAAAGTACATAGTGCTTAGCTTCAGCAGTAGCGGTAGCTTTATTGCCACTTTTGCTAGAGGCTTTATCTGTTATTTTCCATGTTGAATTATATACAGCAGTAGAAACGGATGAAGCGGTACATTTCACACTAGAACCTTTTACATATGAAAATGTACCGGTAACGGTGACGGACCACAATTTTTCATCACTGCTGGATTTAAATGTTGTAGTTTTTTTGCCGGAACAGGTGGAAGCCATTGGATTCATTGTTCCAGAATAATTTAGTGTTTCAAGCGTAGTGACAAAATAACTCCCATCTTCTGTGTATTCGATTGTTTCATAATTATCATACCTTTCTTATAAAGTTTAATTTTTCATTTTTCAATCGGCTCGATAGTTGTTTCTGTT
>CANPZR010000283.1 GCA_947589175.1 uncultured Lachnospiraceae bacterium
CGTTTCATCCAGGCCGTCTTTGAAGGCTCCCGCGTCACCTGGCGCATCCCGTTCCACAGAGGCGTCCTGTATCATTATTACCCAAATTACAGAGACTATTTCTACCTGCCCGAAGAAGATACCGCCATCCACAAAAGCGTCGGAAGCTATGTGGATCCGGCCCATCGGAAGCCCGCCACCGCCTCCACCTGTTACACGAAAAAAGAAGGGGTATTCGTACCCCTTCCTCCCCGGTTCACCTGGGAAAATACTACCCTTTTCCAGCCCAAAAGGAACTCGCCCCTCCACTACTTTCTGAGGGATGGTAAGCAACTGCCAGACAGTCTGGCGCTGACCCAATGGTTGAGAGCGCTGTTCGCCACGCTGTAATTCACTGTGAAACTGTGTTCACTGTGAAACTGTGATACACTGTGAAACTGTGATACACTGCGTAGCTGTGTTTCACTGCAAAGCTGTGATTCTTTGACGCTGCCATGCAATTTAATTCCATGTAAGCGTCTTATATTCACTGGACTTATCCCGATCCAGAAGATCCTTAATCGCCTGTTTTGGCGCCTTATTGTCAAACAAAATAGCGTTGATCTGCTCCACGATCGGCATAGTCACATGATGCTTATTCGCGAGCGCCATAGCCGCCTGGGCACAGTTCACGCCCTCAATGACCTGGCGGATTTCCTTCTTCGCCTCGTCGAGCGTCTTTCCCTGTCCCAGCATATAGCCGCAGTTGTGGTTCCGGCTGTGGGTACTGGTACATGTCACAATCAAATCCCCGATACCGGAGAGCCCGCAGAAAGTCTCCATCTTACCGCCCAGCTCAATCCCCAGCCTGGAAATCTCCGCGATGCCGCGGGTCATAAGGGCCGCCTTGGTGTTGTCCCCCAGGCCCATACCGTCCAGAATCCCCGCCGCCAGCGCAATAACATTTTTCAGAGAGCCGCCGAGCTCAATGCCGATCATGTCCGGGCTCGTGTACACGCGGAAATTATTTCCCATAAACACATCCTGCACGAAGCGCGCCGTCTTTCGCGTCTTGGCTCCTACTACAACTGTAGTGGGCACTCCTTTCGACACTTCCTCCGCGTGGCTGGGGCCCGACAGAACCGCCACGTCCGCCATCGGAAGCTCGTCCTCCAGAATCTGGCACAGCGTCATCAGAGTCTCCTCCTCAATACCCTTCGCCACATTCACAATAATCTGCTTTTCTTTAATAAACGGCTTCGCCAGCTGCGCCGTCGAGCGCACAAAGGGCGACGCCACTGAAAATACGATAATATCCTGTCTGGTGCACGCCTTCTCAATATCATCCTCAATCACAATGCTGTCCGGCAGCTTCACGCCCGGCAAGCGGTCCACATGCTCCCTGTTCTCCCGCAGCATGTCAATCTCATCCTGAATTTTGGACCACACCGTGACCTTGTGTCCGTTGTTGGCGCAGAGGACCGCAAGCGCCGTCCCCCAGCTTCCCGCTCCCAGAAAACTCACCCGTTTCATCTTCGTCTATTCCTCCATTCCGCCGCCAAAAGCAGCTCATTATTTTTTCTCGCCCAGCTTGCGCTCCGTCCCGTTCAAAAGGCGCTTGATGTTGCCGGCGTGCTTGAAATACGCCAGCGCCGTAAACAGGACCGACACCGCCATCATGTAGACAAACAGCCCGCTCGCCCGGTACTCCAATACCGTGTAGACCGGAAAGAACCACACCACAATCAGCGAGCCCAGCGACACGTACCGGGTGATGGCCACCACGACAATAAAAATCAAAAGTCCCACGCCAATCATAATCCAACCCGTCGCAGAATTGGACGAGGACGCCACGATTACCGCCGCCGAGACGGCAATCCCCTTCCCTCCCTTGAACTTTAAGTAGAAGGGAAAATTGTGCCCGATGACCACGCCCAGGCCCACAAGCAGCGTCATGAAATATGTCATCTCCGGCGAATAGTCCATATGCGGGCAGTACGCAAAGCGCACAAGCAGCGTAGGGATAAATGCTTTCAGAAGGTCCCCGCCGAACGTGAGCGCGCCGCCCTTGGCGCCCATCGTGCGCAGGGCGTTAGTCGTGCCGATATTGCCGCTTCCCTCCGAGCGGATATCGTGTCCGCTCAATCGTCCCACAATATAGCCTGTGGAAAAGCAGCCGAAAAAATAACCGATTATAATTAAAATCACAGCGGAAGCTATTTCAGCCATAACCTACTCCTTTTCCTTCCTCTCCCGAATCAGAATCCTCACCGGCGTCCCGGCAAACCCGAACGTATCCCGGATCTTGTTCTCAATGTATCTCTGGTACGAAAAGTGCATCAGTTCCTTTTTGTTGACAAACAGCACAAAGGTCGGCGGCTTGGTGCTCACCTGCGTCATATAGAACAGTTTCAGGCGCTTTCCCTTGTCCGAGGGCGGCTGCTGCATCGCCACCGCCTCCACGAGAATCTCGTTGAGCACGCCCGTCTGAATCCTCATCGCGTGATTCTGAATCACCATGTCGAGCGTCTCAAAAATCTTCATCGTGCGCTGCCCGGTCTTTGCGGAAATAAACATAATCTGCGCATAGGGGGCAAAAGAGAGAACTTCCCTCACATTTTTAGTAAATTCTTTCACCGTGTGATTGTCCTTCTCAATCGCGTCCCACTTGTTGACCGCCACGATAAGGCCTCTCCCGCGCTCATGCGCCACGCCCGCGATCTTCGCGTCCTGCTCCGTCACGCCCTCCGTGGCGTCAATCATCAAAATGACCACGTCCGACCGCTCAATCGCCGCAATCGTGCGGATAATGCTGTATCGCTCAATATCCTCCTTGATCTTGCTCTTGCGGCGCAGTCCCGCCGTGTCGATAAAAATGTACTCCGTTCCCTGATAGGTAATCTCCGTGTCAATGGCGTCGCGAGTAGTGCCCGCCACCTCCGACACAATGACCCGGTTCTCCCCCAGAAGGCGGTTGATCAGAGAGGACTTTCCGGCATTGGGCTTGCCCACCACCGCGACCTTCGGGCGGTCGTCTTCTTCCTCCTCCATTTTCTCTAAGTCAATGACCTCTAACACGGCGTCCAGCATATCCCCTAAGCCCAGCTTGGAGCTCGCCGACACCGGATGCGGATCGCCCATGCCCAGATTGTAAAACTCATAGACGTCCGCCATATATTTTTCAAAATTATCCACTTTATTTACAACGAGGACAATCGGCTTTCCCGAACGCCTCAGCATATCCGCCACCTTAAAATCCGCGTCCACCAGTCCCTGGCGCACATCCACCAGAAACAGAATCACGTCCGCCGTCTCAATGGCAATCGTCGCCTGCTCTCTCATATGTACTAACATCTGATCGCTGCTGTCCGGCTCAATCCCCCCTGTGTCAATCAGGGAAAATGAGTGGTCCAGCCACGTCACATCCGCATAAATGCGGTCCCTCGTCACGCCGGGATGATCCTTCACAATGGAAATCTTCTCCCCCGCCAGCGTGTTGAACAATGTGGATTTGCCCACGTTGGACCGGCCCACAATGGCCAGAATCGGTTTCGACATCTCTCTCCTCCGTAAAACTCTATTCCTCATGCTTCCAATTTAGTCCGTATAAATCTATCATACCATAGATTGGGCGTCAGCACAAGAAAAGTTCTGTCCTCATCTTCCCCTGTGCTCAAA
>CANPZR010000284.1 GCA_947589175.1 uncultured Lachnospiraceae bacterium
CTGTATTGCGGGAACAATCAGCTAAGCGGATTAGACGTCTCCCGCAATTTAAAGCTGGAAGAATTAGGCTGCGAATACAATCAGCTGACCGAGCTTGACACGGCCGGCAACCCGGCTCTCGACGCCCTGTACTGCTGGGATAACCGTCTGACGGAGATGAATGTCAGCCAGAATACAAAATTGACGATTTTGCAGTGCGACTTCAACAGACTGGAGCATTTGGATGTGAGCCAGAATCCTGTGCTAAAGAAGCTCTGCTGCTCTGTGAACCGCCTGTCCCAAATAGATGTGAGTCAAAATGTAAAGATAAAGAATCTGGACGTCGCGGACAATCCGCTGAATGATTTGGATATAAGTAAAAATACGGCGTTGAAGAATCTCGATTGCAGCACCTGCCGGCTGACGGAATTAGACGTGACCGGGCACGCGAAGCTGCGTGAGCTGTCATGCTCAGAAAATCAGCTGTCCCGGCTGAATGTGAAGAAAAATAAAGAGCTGAAATGGCTGCAGTGCGAAGACAACCGCCTGAAGAAGATAAATGTGCGCCATAATAAAAAGCTGGAGACATTGAGCTGCAACGACAATCAGCTGACGCATTTAAACGTGTCCCAAAACAGCAGGCTCGATATACTGGAGTGCATGAACAACAAGCTGACGAAATTAGACGTCAGCAAAAACAGGGAGCTGGAGTCGCTGTGGTGCACCGGCAATAAAATTAAGGTGCTGGATTTGCGGAACAATAAAGAAATCTATGAATTAGGAAAGGATCCAAAGACGAAGGTGCGCCGATGATAAAATTGTAAGGCGCTTTCAGGACGTATAATAGACCTGCCGCAGCAATGGTCTGTGGAGCAGAAAACAACGGCGTGACTAAAGTCGCATTATTGTGACTTCGGTCACGCCGTTGTAATTTTAGTGATTTTGACTATGCTGTTTTACTGGAAACGCGGATTTTCAACCGCGCAAATTACTTATTGCTCTGTCTCCATATGTGCATATTTTCCGCCTCTTTGATCAGGTCGTCCCGGAAATCCGGATGCGCGATGCTGATCAGCGCCTCTGCTCTCTGCCAGGTGGAGAGACCTTTGAGGTTCACCATGCCGTACTCGGTGACTACATAGTGGGTGTTGGCGCGGGTGTCGGTGACGATGGAGCCGTTCGTGAGCGTGGGACGGATTCTTGACTGGAGGTTGCCCTGCTTGTCCTTAAAGGTAGAGGAGAGGCAGATGAAGCTCTTTCCGCCCTTGGACTTGTAGGCGCCCAGCACAAAGTCGAGCTGTCCGCCCGCGCCGCTGATGTTCTTCGTGCCCGCCGACTCGGCGTTGACCTGTCCGTAGAGATCGATGTCCACGGCGTTGTTGATGGAAATAAAATTGTCATGGGCCGAGATCACGTCGATGTCGTTGGCGTAATCGACCGGCACGCTCATGCACTCCGGGTTGTTGTCCAGATAGTCGTAGAGCATCTGGGTTCCGGCGGCAAAGGCGTAGGTCTGCCTGCCGGTGTTGATATTTTTCCTGGAGCCGTTGATCTTGCCTGCCTTCGCGATGTTCACAAAGGCGTCTACGTACATTTCCGTGTGAACGCCCAGATCCTTTAAATCAGAATCGGCGATCAGGGAGCCGACGGCGTTGGGCATGCCGCCGATGCCGAGCTGGAGGCATGCTCCGTTCGGAATCTGCTCCACAATCAGCTTGGCTACCGCCTGGTCCACCTCTGTGGCAGCGGCGCCTCCGCCCATCTGTGCCATGGGAGGATTGTCCCCCTCGATGATCATATCGACCTTGGAGATGTGGATGCCCTCCTGGAAACCGCCCAGGCATCTGGGCATATTTTCATTGACTTCAACAATAATGCACTTCGCGCCTTCGCACACAGCGGCCAGATGGGACGCGCTGGGCCCGAAATTAAAGAATCCGTGTTCGTCCATCGGCGCTACCTGCATGACGGCCACGTCAGCCTGATTGGGCGAATCCCGGTAGTAGCGGGGAAGCTCTGAGTAGCGGATCGGCGCGTAGAAGGAAAATCCCCTGGCGACAGCTTTTCTCTCGATACCGCCCATGTGCCAGGAATTCCAGGTGATGTGCTCGGCGGGATTTTCAATCTTGAAAATCTCCGGCTCCCACATGAGGATGCCTCCCCGGAACTTGACGTCCGTGAGTTCCGCGATGCGCCCGGCGAGCGCCTTGTCAAAGGCCACCGGCGTGGTGGCGGTCCACCCGTAGTCCACCCAGTCCCCGGACTTCACGACTTCGCAGGCCTTCTCCGCCGTGGTGAGCTTTTCTTTATATAACGCTTCGTAATCCATGTTGTACCTCCTTATATAATATGTAGAATGCGGTCCGGTCAACGCCCGCGTTCGTCCCGCGCAGGCGGAACAAAAGCGTCGTCCCGGATGTATATGGTATAATTTTACCATTATCCCATAATGCGGTCAAGAGTAGAGATTTTGCCCCTGTGCCAGAGAGGATAAAAAACTGCCGAAAAACTTTGTTAAAATGTTGACAATATCGGCGGTATTTGATATGATAGAAACGTGGTGGAAAATCTAGGGAGCAGTGCGTTTTCCGGCGGCGATTCCCGTTGCCCGGCCGGGGGATTCAGAGAGCTCCGGAATGGAGATCAGGATGGTTAAAGCGATTTATCCCGGCAGTTTCGACCCGGTTACCTATGGACATCTGGACATCATAGAGCGGGCGTCCCGGGTGGTGGACGAGCTGGTCATAGGCGTGTTAGTGAACAGCGCCAAGAAGCCTCTCTTTTCCAGGGAGGAGCGGGTGGAGCTGATCCGCGAGACCACGAGAGAGTTTCCCAATGTCACCGTGCAGACCTTTGAGGGCCTCACCATTGATTTTGCCAGGCAGAACCAGGCAAGGCTGATTATACGGGGGCTGCGGGCTGTGACGGATTTTGAGTCAGAGATGCAGATCGCCCAGACCAATCACAGCATCGATCCCGACATCGACACCATGTTTTTTACCACCAGTCTGGAGTACGCGTTTTTGAGTTCCACGATCGCGAAGGAGGTAGCGTATTTCGGCTCCGACGTGTCGAAGTTAGTCCCACCGGTAGTGGAAGATGCATTTCGCAAAAAGTACGATCAATAACCGCTTCGGGCGGCGTGAGCGTCCCGGCGGATTTTGATAAAACAGGAAAGTAATAAATAAAATTTAAGGAGGATACATTTCATGTCTAAGAAAGTAGTATTAGCAGGCGCATGCCGTACAGCCATCGGCAAGATGGGCGGCGGCCTCAGCACCACCCCGGCGCCGAAGCTGGGTTCCATCGTTATTGAGGAAGCATTAAAGAGAGCGGGCGTTCCGAAGGATGCCGTTGACCATGTTTACATGGGCTGCGTAATCCAGGCAGGACTCGGACAGAACGTAGCGCGTCAGGCTTCCATCGGAGCAGGCCTCCCCGTAGAGACCACAGCTGTTACGGTCAACGTAGTGTGCGGCTCCGGTCTGAACTGCGTGAACATGGCAGCTCAGATGATTCAGACAGGCGACGCTGACATCGTAGTTGCCGGCGGTATGGAGAACATGTCCATGGCTCCTTACGCAGCTATGAACGGACGTTTCGGATACCG
>CANPZR010000285.1 GCA_947589175.1 uncultured Lachnospiraceae bacterium
TTTTTATTCTGCAGCACTCCAAGGTACAACAACAGTAAACGTGCATCCGCCTCCGGGCGTATCATCCAAGTATATTTTACCGGCAAGAAGTGAAATCAGTTCGTTTGCAACGCTAAGCCCTAATCCATAGTGCCCTTTTTTCGTGCGGGACTTATCGCACCGATAAAAACGGTCAAATATATGTTTCTTATCTTCATCGCTTATTCCAATCCCGTGGTCTACGATGCTTATGGCAAGACAATTTTTTCGTATGGCGGCATCCAGCAAAATAACGGAATGTTCTGGTGAATAGGAAATAGCATTATCCAGTAAAATACTGATAATCTGGTTTAAGCGGTCTTCATCGGAGATCAGGGCAGGAAAACATTCTTCCGGCATCTTAATCTGTAAGTCGATCGATTTCTGATTACAGATATTTACAAACTTATCATACAGGCTGACAAGTAAGGTATCTACATTTATCTCTGTTTTATGTGACATCCAGTTGCCTGCATCAATGGAGGATAACAGGAGCAGGTCCTGGATCAGTCTTGTCATGCGCGATATTTCAGCTTCAATGAGGGAAGCGTGATTTCTAATGTCTGTGTTACAATCGGGTGAAGCTTCAATGGTATCTGTTGCTGATAATATGACAGCCAGGGGCGTTTTTAATTCATGGGATACGGCAGCAATAAAATTTTTTTGGCTTTGCATGGTTTTTTCAGCAGGTTTTATTGCCTGCCTGATAATCCTGGTTGATACAAATAGGACAGTAATAAGCACTATGAGCCATATCAGAAAATAATGTGTGATGACAGGTAAAAAAGCCGGCAGTCCGATTTTTTCTTTTACAATCACAAGATTTACATATCCGGTATCAGTGTAAATGGAACATAGCACGCCATGATATGCGTTGCCTTTTTCAATGTGGAAGGCAATGATTCCGGTCTGCGAACTATGTTCAGAGTTATCGTTTCCGCTTTTACAGATAATTTCTGAATGTTTTAATTCCTTCAAAAAAGCATCTATTGTATTTGCTGTATCTGCTATATTAGAACTTTCATAGAGAAGTTCATTTTGCTCTGTAAATAAGCGGAAGGAATAATCATATTTTTCTTCACAGATTTCCAAAGTTTCCACATAATTTGCAGTATTCTCAAAAAGCAGAACAAGAATCGTAGCCTGCCTGTTTAGAGCGCTGAGTTCCGCATCCTGCATGGCTTCTATATTTTCGCGTGCCAGCAGGAAAAATACAATCGTAAAGACAAACATAATACTGCTTACAAAGAGGAAATACAATTTTCGTTTAAGATTTTTCAGCATGGCAAACCTCCAACAGATAGCCTGAACCGTATGAGGCTGTGATCGTGCAGCCGCTGTGCAGAGCTTTCATACGCTTACGCAGGAAATAGACATAATTATCAACATTTGCCTGCATAATGGGAGCATTTGTTTCCCACACTTTCTGCATGAGCTGATCACGGGTAAGGATTGTGTCTGGTTTTTCTAAAAAGGCACACATTAAGAGAAATTCTTTTGGGGTAAGCGGTATCGTGTTTTTATCGCATGATAATTCCTTTTTGTCAAGATTTAAGGATAAATCATGGTATCGCAGGCAGCTTTTCTCGGATATAATAGCTGGTCTGCGTGTTAATGCCCGGATGCGGGCGGATAATTCTGATAGGTGGAAAGGTTTTACCAGATAATCATCCGCCCCGCTGTCCAGTCCCTCGATCCTGTCATGCAGTTCGGACATACCGGTAATGAGGATGACGGGGACATAGATCTGCTTTTTGCGCATGGCTTTTAAGATGGTCACTCCGTCGATGACCGGAAGCATACGATCTATGACGGCAACAGAATAGCCATTATCCGGGTTCAGCGCATAGATCATTCCATCTTCACCGCTTGTGCAGGCGTCAACGACATAATTTTCTTTTATAAGCTGCTGCTTGATTGTGCTGCAGAGATTTTGATCGTCTTCAATTAAAAGAATCTTCAAATTTTCATCTCCCTACTACTCTAATGTATTAACAATAGTATAGCAGACAATTATCGAAAAATCCTCGAAAAAATTCTTAAAATTGGAGTAATGCTTTGAAGATTTTTCGAGAAGTTCTTTGCTATACTTGCAACATGGCGAGTAAGCCAAATAAAAACAAAGCGAGGTAAGCTTATGAAAACAATGTGGAAAAAAGCAGTCAGGATTGTATGTGCAGGGGGATTGTCCGTTCTGTGTCTGGCAGGGTGCGGCAAAGACGCAACAGGCAGTCTGTGGATGCCAATGCAGGACATACAGCAGAACAATGTGGCGAATGATGCGGAATCCGGCAGTGCGGGTAACGGGGAATTTTATGACGGAGCAGACTTGGAGGGGAGTGTCGTAGAGTTTTCGGATGAAGGCTTCTTTTTATCTCCGGCAACCACAGAAACAGAAGCGGGAGGCGGGCAGGTAATGACACAGGCTGCTCCCGGAGCGGAAAGCGATGACAAAAATGTTCAAATCAGCTATGACGATCATACCGTCTTTCAAATTGTAAATCTTAGCATAAGCTCACAGAAAGAGATTTCAAGGGAAGATACAGATAAGGAAAGCGTCAAAAAGCAGTCTCAGGTCTGTGTATTCGGTTCCTGTCAGGATGCAGCACACTGGACAGCAGACAAAATTCTGGTCCTTAGATGGCAGTAGCAGGAGGGCGTATGGGTGATTTACAGAGGGCTTTCTGCTATATCAGCAGAAAGAGGCTAAAGTCTTTTCTATTGTTACTGGTCTTTTTGGTGGTCAACAGCATGGCGCTGGGCATCCTTGGGATACAGAGGGCATCGGAAGAGGTCATGCGGGAATTAAAGAACAATGCGGAAAGCAGGGTGATATTGGAGATTAGGCAGGGAGCAGAGCAGTTTACGGAGGATGAGGCGCAGCAGTTTCTGACAATTCCGGGCGTCAGCCGGATCAACTGTCTATGGTCAGAGCGGATGTCAATCCCGGATCTGGCGCCTGTCGTGGGTGAGGAGCAGTCAGAGCAGTTATTTACTGTCCACATACAGAACCGGATTGATCGGGACAGCCCCTTTGAAGAAAAAATATACCGTCTTTTGGACGGGAATTTTCCATCGTCCGATCATGAGGTCGTAATCAATCAACTTCTGGCTGAAAGAAACGGTCTTGGAGTCGGGGATGTAATCGGGGGAAAATACAGGATTGCCGGCATTTTTTTATCTGGAACGGAAAGGCAGCAGACAGATCATGTTGCCACGGAAAATCGGATCGAAAACCAGATCTATCTCATGGCAGATGAAAATCTGCCGGATCAGGGGTACGCAAAAGTGGTCTGTTATGCGGAAGAACCAGAGAAACTGGAGGAGCTGGCTGATGTATTGGATGAGAAATGCAATGGTAGGGCTTATGTTCAGGCAAATAACCATACCTATCAGAAAATGCGGATTTCGATAGAGCAGACAGGCAGGATCACCCTGTTTGTCCTAGCAATCACTCTGCTCACAGGCTGTTCGGTGACGGGGCTGCTCTTGTCCATGTGGATGCGGGGGCGAAAGACGGAAATTGCTGTGTATGTCAGCCTGGGCTTGGAAAAGAGCAATTTATT
>CANPZR010000286.1 GCA_947589175.1 uncultured Lachnospiraceae bacterium
GTGAATCTGATCCAGGCGGCTCTGCATCTGGTTCAGCTCTCCCTCGTCAAAGGAAAAATCATCCATAAAAGAGGAAACTTCCCGGTTAAAATCATTGAGCAGGTTTTCAATCTGGAGCAATTCCTCGGAAAAACCGGCGATGGCCGGATCAAAATCCTCAATGTCGCCCAGCTTTTTCAGGCTGCGCCCCACCGCTCCGGACACAGCGTCCCCGCAATACTCATGCACCTCGCCCAAAGTCTCCACGATGATCCCCGCATGGGACGCCAGGCGAAAATCATCCTCGATGGAATCCATCTCCTCCGGCGTCAGATGAGCCGCGTCAATCTCATCCCGCTCATATTGCAGAAAGCCGATTCGGCGGCTTCTCTCGTCCGCCGGAAGGTCGTCCTGCTCCATCTCCTGCTGCACCGCCCGGTACTCCCTGTACAGGCCGGCAATCTTCCGCTTTAACTTCTCCACAGGCTCGCCGCCGTATTCATCCACAATTTCCAAATGGCGTTCTCTGCTCAAAAGAGACTGATGCTCGTGCTGCCCGTGAATGTCCAGACAGAGCGCCGCCACCTTGCGGATCACACTGACAGCGACGCTCTCCCCATTGATCTTATTGACGCTCCGGTTTTCCGTTATCTTCCGGGAAATCACTAACTGTCCGTCCTCCGGGTACACATCTAACTCCCGCAGCTTTTCCAGCGTGTTTTCATTCTCTATCTGGAACACGGCCTCCACCATGGCGTGATCGCCATTGCGCCCGATCATCTCCGGCGAGACTCTGGCTCCCAGCGCTATGTTGATGGAGCCCACCAGAATGGACTTCCCGGCTCCCGTCTCACCCGTGAGAATATTCAGATGCCGTCCGAAATCCACGTCGATCTCATCAATCAGCGCAAAATTCTTTACATGTAAATTAACCAGCAAACGCGCTCCCCCCTGCTGTATTTCTCTGTGCTCAGCGCTTTTATCTAAGCTTTTTTAATCTCTGCATAATTCTTAAATTATAAATTAGGTAATCGGAAATCATACGGTAATTAAAAATTACCGTATTTTCTTGACCTGCACCCGGCAGCCCAGCTTCACGCCATTGACCACGGCGTAAATCGTCGTGACGCCCTTTTTCCGCCCCGTCACAAGGCCGTCGGCGGATACCGTGGCTATGTTGATATCCCGGGAATACCAGGTAACGCCCGTGTCAATCTCATTGACGCGGAGCTGCTCGGTATCGTACTGACGCAAGGCAATCGCCTTCCGGTTCAGGTCTACCACCAGCACGTCGCAGTGCCCGACCATGCCGTTGGACGTCTCGCCGTAAATCGTAGCTTCACCGGCCCTCTTCGTATGAATCTTGCCCCGCTTATCCACCGTGGCCACCTTCTTGTTATCCGAATAGTACCGGATTGAGGATGTGGTATTGGCGGGCTCCGCCGCAATGCCCGACTGAACGGACTTGCCCTTGGCTACCGTGATTTCACTATTCGACACGGACACGCCCGTCGCCTCCACCGGCTCCGACACCGTAATGATACAGGTGGCGGACTTGTTCGAGCCGTCCGTGGACGTCGCCGTAATCTTGACAATGCCCGCGGAGACGCCCAGAACCCGTCCTGTGGCGCTGACCGTACCCACCTGCGTATTGTCCGACGTCCACGTCACCTTTTTGATCGTAGCCTTTTTGGGCGTGATCTTTGCCTTTAATTTCATTGTCTTCCCCACCATCAGGGAATCCGTATATTTATTCAGCTTGATCTTTTTGACTTTATTCACTACCTGCACCTTGCAGCTGGCGTGCGCGCCGCTGCCATCCTTTGCCGTAGCGCGGATATAGGTAGTCCCCAGCTTCTTCGCCTTTACCTTTCCCTTGGAAGTCACGGTGGCAACGGACTTCTTGGTAGATTTCCAGGTCACGCCCTTTTTGGACGCGCCCGTCACCGTGGCCTTCACCTTGAACGTCTTGCCCTTCTGCAGATACTTCTTTTTGGGCGTCACGGTGACAACGGTCTTCTCCTTGTCAACGGGCTCTTCCACCGGCTCTTCCACCGGCTTTTCCTTCACAGTTACCACGCAGGTCAGGATGCCCGGATTGTCCTGGCTGTCGTTGGGTCGGCCGGTAATGATTGCCGTGCCCGCGGCGAGACCAGTTATAATGGGGTTTGAATTTTCATCCAGCGTTATGGAGACAAGGCGGGTGTCCGGCGTGCTCCACACCACCGTCTTGTCATAAGCCGTAGCCGGTTCAAAGGCAGGCTTTAAGGTAACCGAGCTGCCCACCTCCACCGTCTCCTGGGTCTGCGCCAGGGAAATACTCTTCAGACCGTCCCGGACCGTGACCTTCACCAGTCCGGACGCCACGATGTTCTTGTCGTGGAATACCTGCGCCTGAATCACCGTCTCGCCCGCGCTGACGCCTGTGACCCGCCCGGTATCCGTCGTCACCGTGGCAATGCGGGCGTCCATAGTTGTCCAGGTAATATAGTCCGTGGAGTCCACCGGCGTAAACGCGGCCGTAATATCCTCTGTGGCCCCCGTCCGAATAATAATCTCGCTGGGCGACAGCGCCAGCCCCTCGGCCGGCTGCCTCACCTGCACCTTCATGTTGGCGATCATGCCCTCCGTAGAGGTAATATTTATATTGGTAGAACCGACTTTGCGCCCGGTCAGCGTGGCAATCTTCTTCTCCCCGTCATAGGACACATCCACGATGCCGCTCTCAATCGGCGTCCACTTTAGCTCCGTGGTGGTGTTGGACGGCGTAAACGCCACCTCCACCGTCTGGGTGCTTCCCACGTCCAGGATAACCTCCGTCTTGCTGATGCTGAAACTCTCCGGCGATCCCACCACCGTCAACTGGCAGGACGCCATGGTGTTGTAGGGATTATATGTCGGATACACCGTAATCAGCGTGGTACCCGGTCCCACGAACTTCACATATCCGTCGGCGTCCACCGTGGCCACCTTGGAATCCGAACTGGTCCACGTCATCGCCGTGTCCGTGGCGTTGTTCGGCGTATACTTCACATCATTTCGTATATTATAGCCCTCTTTGTACTGATTCAGCGTCAGCGTCTGGGAGGAGAATGAAATCTGCTGAATCGCCACCCTGACCTCAATATTAACCGTCTGATACTTGCGGTTTACCGTATTATACACGGTCAGGACCGCCTCGCCGCCGCCCACAGCCGTCACCACGGCGCTCTTTCCATCGGCCGCCGGCTCCACGGTAAACACCTTGGAGTTTGAACTGATCCAGTCCAGAGGAGCTACCGAAACCGTCTGGCGGATATTGGCCACGATGGTGATGTGTTCACCGGTGAGCATGGTCTGCTTGCTGTTGGGATTGAGGGTGAACGCGTCCACCGCCGCCTCTACCTTGACAAGACAGGTGGCCGTCTTATACACGCCCTCGCCCACGTTCATGGTGGCCGTGATGGTGACGTCCTGGGTCGTCACCCGGCTTCCCTTGATCAGACCGCTCTGATCCACGGACACGCTGGCTGGATCCGAACTGGACCACACCACCGTCCCGTCGTACACGCTGGTCAGCACCACATTGAGCTGGTAGGTCTGATTCAGCGACAGCGT
>CANPZR010000287.1 GCA_947589175.1 uncultured Lachnospiraceae bacterium
AGAGCTTTGCCTCCAGCTTTCTTCAGATTCCACCTCACAATGGACACCCTTGCTCTTGGCTATACACTTCCCACTACTAGGGTGTGTTACGGACTTTCACCGATTAGATTGCGCCCATACTGGGCGCACAAAAATCCCCCGGCGTCAGCGGATAATCGCTCATACCGGGGGATACTTATAATTCATTGATACGAATTCATTTATAAAACGGTCAGGATTTGACGATGTTCGGGCACTTTGTCTTCATCAGCTGTACCATGCGCTCATCCGGCTCAAAGAGAATCATGACTTTCTCCTCCTGCTTGGGAAGCCGTATAGCAATGCCGTACCGGTTCTCCGACGGCTTCTGGGATGAGTAGTCAAGCACCGATAAATGCCGGTAGCCGTCCAGAGCCGAAGCGCCTATAGGCGCAACCACATCCGCGCTCTCAATCTCGATTCTCATGATATGCTTTCGCTTTTCCCCGCCCGATATGATGTCAAAATCCAGCTGTCCATCGCAGAAAACATATTCCCACTCCTTCTTAAATCTGGGCCAGTACCAGATCAAAAAGGCTGTCGCCGCCACTGCTATAATCAGCGCGTACCGGAATACCGGCGTGAGCACAAACATAATGACAATGACCGCAATCCAGAGCGTCTTTATCGCGATTGTCCCAATGCCTGTCTTTTTCTTTACATTTGCTTCCGAATATGACTGTTCCATCGTACCCCTCTATCCTAACTTTTTTTATTTTACATCATGCCGCCCATACCGGCTCCGCCAGCCGGCATAGCAGGTGCGTCCTCTTTAATATTAGCAACAACGGACTCCGTTGTCAACAGGGTAGATGCCACACTGGTCGCATTCTGCAGAGCGCTCCGGGTCACCTTGGCCGGATCCAGGATACCGCACTCAATCATGTTCACATACTCGCCGTTCAGAGCGTTAAATCCAAATCCAGGCTGCTCCGCCCTTACCTTGTCGAGAACTACGGAACCCTCCAGGCCGGCATTCTCCACAATCCTGCGAAGCGGCGCCTCCAGCGCCTTCAGAATGATGTTAGCGCCTGTCTTCTCATCGCCCTCCAGGCTGGCTGCCAGCTTCTCAACCTCCTTGCTGGCATGTACATAAGCAGTTCCACCGCCGGAAATAATACCTTCCTCTACAGCGGCTCTCGTAGCTGCCAGAGCGTCCTCCATACGCAGCTTTGCCTCCTGCATCTCGGTCTCCGTAGCGGCGCCCACGCGGATCACGGCTACGCCGCCAGCCAGCTTCGCAAGTCTCTCCTGCAGCTTCTCACGGTCGAAATCCGATGTAGTCTCCTCAATCTGATTCTTGATCTGCGCGATGCGGGCGTCGATATCTGCCTTGTCGCCCTCGCCGTCCACGATAATCGTGTTCTCCTTCTGAACCTTGACAGACTTAGCCCGGCCTAACTGATCCAGCGTAGCCTCTTTCAGATCCAGTCCCAGCTCCTCGGAAATCACCTCGCCGCCGGTGAGAATCGCGATATCCTTTAACATCTCTTTTCTTCTGTCGCCATAGCCCGGCGCCTTTACAGCTACTACATTAAATGTACCGCGCAGCTTGTTGATCACTAACGTGCTGAGAGCCTCGCCCTCTACATCCTCCGCGATAATCAGCAGTCTCGCGCTGGCCTGTACGACCTGCTCTAACAGCGGCAGAATCTCCTGAATATTGGAAATCTTCTTATCCGTGATAAGAATATACGGAGAATCCAGCTCCGCTTCCATCTTATCCATGTTAGTCGCCATATAAGCGGACACATAGCCGCGGTCGAACTGCATACCCTCTACCATATCCAGCTCGGTCTTCATCGTCTTGGACTCCTCAATAGTGATAACGCCGTCGTTGGAAACCTTCTCCATAGCGTCTGCCACCATCTCGCCCACCTGCTCATCTCCTGCGGAAATAGCAGCCACCTTGGCGATCTGCTCCTTTCCGGACAGAGCGGAGCTCATATCCTTGATCGCGTCTACGGCAACGTCCGTCGCCTTCTTCATGCCCTTGCGCAGGATAATCGGATTCGCGCCTGCTGCCAGGTTCTTCATGCCCTCATTGATCATGGCCTGAGCCAGCACCGTAGCGGTAGTCGTACCGTCGCCTGCCACGTCGTTGGTCTTTGTGGCAACTTCCTTCACGAGCTGTGCCCCCATATTCTCATAGGGATCCTCTAACTCAATCTCCTTCGCAATGGTAACGCCGTCGTTCGTGATCAGCGGCGCCCCAAAGGACTTATCCAGAACTACGTTTCTTCCCTTCGGTCCCAGTGTCACGCGAACCGTATCTGATAATTTATTTACGCCTGCCTCTAAAGCAGCTCTGGCCTCTGCGCCAAACTTAATTTCCTTAGCCATCTCTCATTACCTCCACATATTATTTATTCTACAACTGCCAGAATGTCATTCTGTCTGACAATCACATACTCCTCGCCGTCCAGCTTCACATCCGTGCCGGCATACTTGGAGTAGATTACCTTGTCTCCGACCTTAACTTCCATCTTCACTTCTTTTCCATCTATCATTCCGCCCGGTCCCACAGCGATAATCTCTGCCTGCTGCGGCTTCTCCTGCGCCTGTCCCGGCAAAACAATGCCGGACTTGGTAGTTTCCTCTGCATCTAACTGTTTCAACACAACTCTGTCGCCTAAAGGTACTAACTTCATATCTGTTTCCTCCATTCAAAAATATTTCGGCTCCTTATTGCTTCGCCGCTTTGTTAGCACTCTTTTTTATTGAGTGCTAAACTCATTGGCTCTATAATATGCAAAACCCACTAGAAATGCAACATGTTTTCTATTTGTATTTCCCAATATTACCATTTTTATTCTTGTAAATGCTCTTTAATTCTCTTTTTTTCTCATGATTTCATAATTTGTGATATTCTCATTTATATTTTCCGATTTATCCTATCATAAATTATGATTTCTTGAATTGTAAAACCATCCTGACTTTTAAATATCCTCTGCGAGCCGCTGTTCCCGGAACTCACAGAGGATATCTTTCTTTCTATAAACGGCAGGAGCCGCTGCTAGCTCTCCTGCTTCTGCAGCAGTTCCTTTAACTCTAACGCCTTATTTTTAATGCGGTTGTTGACGTCTCTTGCGGTAATGACCCGTCCCACATACTGCTTTGACTCGCTGATGCGGCCGATCCTTCTGGCCAGCTCCGCGAGCAGATACATCATCGTGTGCTGATCCATGCCGCACATGGGAAAGTCCTCCTTGCTGAACGCCGCCACAAAGCCGTCATACGCGTTGGTGAGAAGCTCTGTCTCCTCCTCCTGAAGCTCATCCACCACTTTCTGATCGTACGTCTCCTGCGCCATCAGCTCCTCCCGCTTGCCGCGGTTCAGCCAGGCCAGCTTCAAGCAGGTGTACGCCCTCTCGCTGTTCTTTCCGTTCTTCACGATGGTATTAAAGAGAGCCATCTTGTGGCGCATGATCGCGTCGTCATATGTATAGGGCTTGTCGGTCTCTTTCGGCTTCTTAAAGTTTTTAGAAATCTTCTCCTTGATCAGCTTTGCCTGACTGTTCATGACAAAGTTGA
>CANPZR010000288.1 GCA_947589175.1 uncultured Lachnospiraceae bacterium
ATTACACGGAGGAATGACCATGAGCCAGAAAATAGAAAATTTAATCGAACTGTTACCGATGATACAGCAGTTGTTTAACCAGGATGTGTATATTACAATCCTCGATTCAGACGGGATTATGCGTGGATACGCCATACCGGAGGGCGCGAAACCACAGCTTGAAGTCGGAGACGTCTTCGTCGATCCGAGCGGCGCTCTCGACGAGGTTATGAGAACGGGAAAGGCCAGACACAACTATCTGCCCAAAGAAGTCATGGGAGAGGCTTTTGAGGGAGAACTGGTGCCGATCAAGGAGGACGGCAAAGTTGTCGGATGCATAATCTGTACATATTCTGTGGACGTCCGGGATCAGATGAAGAAGATCACAGATGAATTCCGAAGCTCCGTGGACGACATCAGCCGATCGCTGGCTCAGCTCGTAACAGGCATGGAAAAACTGTTCCAGATGCTCACGGATATGGATTCCACCACCACCAATGTAGAGAGCGACGTCCACAAGGCCGTCGAAGTTGTGGATACAATCAACGGCAACGCCTCCCGCTCCAATATTCTGGCGCTGAACGCTTCGATTGAAGCCGCGCGGAGCGGCGAAGCCGGACGCAGTTTTGCGGTAGTGGCCACTGAGATGGGCAAACTGGCTAATGACAGCGGCAACTCTGCCAAAGAGATTCAATCCACTCTGAACACGATCCGCAAAGACCTGATTTCCATTGTCTCCTCTATTAAAGAAGCGAGCAATTTTACAGAGGAACACCGGGGCAATATAAACGGTATCCAGACAGTCCTGGGAAGGCTGACCGAGTTGGCCGGACAGCTGGAGAAAGATATAAAGCTGCAGGGGCGGTGATCTGCTCAGGGAAGCCCGCCCGCAAAGTGGTTAGCTCCTAAGTGCTTAGCTCCTGAATACAATTATGATAAACCTACCTGTACGGATCAAGTGACACGGTAGGTTTATTTGTGTTTACAAATATCATCTGGCAAGCATCATTTTTATTGCCTGACGCAGGTCATCACTAAAATCTGATAAATCGTCATATGTAATCACATCCAGCCTGATCAGACGGACAATATCATACATAGCGCTGGACTTTTGCATCTCAATTAAGACCCCGGGATGCCGCCTGTCTCTCTTTATTCGCTTCTCTAACTCCCAAAATTTTTCAGACGGATCCTTATCATCCGCGCTCAGCAGGGCTATATATTCATCATTTAGACGGGACATATAATTTTCCTGCCAGCCAGGAATCTTTTCCCTATAAAGTTTCCAATCTCTTTTAGATATTTCCATTCTATGACTTCCCTCTCAATTATTATATCTGTAGTTTTCTATTTTCTCTACGTCAGCTTCCACAAAATCGCATGATCTTCCTCACCGCGCATTCATTCTCTGTACACCTATGTTATACTCTAATCCAAATCAAAATACAAGTTTTTTTTGCGCAAGATTATGGTCGTATCATGTTGTTAAGCACAAATTGCCTAAGAAACACTCAAAAATCTACTTCGTCAAACTTCTATGTCTTCTGCAAAACTGCAAGATCTTCTGGACCACATCACTTTCCTGAAGAAAAATAAGTCTTTTCAAACTGTGTACGAACGTGTTATACTAAATATTATAAATAATATCGTCAAAAGACCGCGAGGGACTGACTCCTTCTGCCTTCTTAAAAGCCGGTTCAAATAGTTCATTTCCATTATAACTTATTATTGACTCTTTACTTTAAATAAGTTACAATACAAATCAAAGTAAATAAGGAGGCAAAAACGATGGAATATCTTAAATCTGTGCTCGGAATCCATGTTATATATCATAACAGCGGTGTAGCGCCTGTTACCAATTATATTCATGCCAGGTATCGTTTGCAGGAAGTATCACTTGATGGCATGAGAGCAGTTTTTGCATATCCCAAAACGGAATTGGATTCTGTTAATGCCATAAAAAAGCATTTTGAAAGAATCCAAAAGAGCGTAAACGCGCCGACCGTTCTCGTGCCGGACCGTCTTACTTATCGGCAGAGGGAATATCTTTTGCGCGAACATATTCCTTTTGTTGTTGATGGCAGGCAGATTTATCTGCCGTTTATGGCGATTTATTTGCAGGAGAGGCATGATGGAGAGAAAGCAGAAATCCCAGATATGCTTCCGTCGGCTCAATTATTGCTTCTCTATTATATTTACCACGGCTGTGACGAACTGTTAACAAGTGACACTGTAAAGATTCTTTCCTTTACAGCTACATCGATTTCCAGAGCCTCAAGACAGTTAGAAAATCTGGGACTGGTAAAAACAAAAAAACGAGGTGTGCAGAAGATTATTTTTTCAGACAGGGAACCGCGGGACCTTTTTGAAATTGCTAAAAATTATCTGCCAAATCCTGTGAAACGAACTATTTATGTGCCTAAAACAGAAATCAGGAAAGAGCTGCTTATGAGCGGATATACGGCTCTGGCCGAATATTCGATGCTGAATCCTCCTATACTGAAATGTTTTGCCGCGGGGAGCATTGCGGCATGGGACAAGAGCTCGTCTGTCAGATTGCAAAATCCAGAGGAACAATGCGCCGTAGAGCTTTGGAGGTACGATCCTAAAAAGCTGGCAGTTGGTGAGAGCGTTGATCGGCTATCCCTTGCTCTGGCGCTTCGGGAGGACAGGGATGAAAGGATAGAAGATGCCGTCAGCGAAATGCTGGCGGATGTCTGGAGGGAAATAGATGATAAGAGGAATTGAAAGTTTTAGAGAGTGGTTTCGGGGATATGAGGAACAATACGCAATTATCGGAGGCACGGCATGCGACTTGCTGATGACAAATGAAGGATTGGATTTTCGAGCTACAAAGGACATAGACCTCGTGCTGATTATAGAGGCTGTGGATGCTGCTTTTGGGAAAAAATTCTGGGAATATGTTGTTGCGGCCGGGTATGAGCATCGGAATAAAAGCACAGGCGAGCCACAGTTTTATCGTTTCACAAATCCTCAGTCGAAAAAATATCCGGCTATGATAGAGCTGTTTACAAAGAAGCCAGAGGCTATTATTTTGCCAGAAGGCGCACTGCTTTCCCCACTTCCGATGGAAGAAGATATATCGAGCTTGTCTGCGATTCTTCTTGATGGAGATTACTATGACTTTTTACGCCGAGGGAGAACCAGAATGTCAGGGGTTACCGTACTGGATGCGCCCTATTTAATTCCTTTCAAGGCGAAGGCGTGGCTCGATCTGTCTCAAAGAAAAAATAAAGGCGAACAAGTTGACAGCAAAAATATACGGAAACACAAAAATGATGTATTTCGCTTAACAGAACTGCTTAATCAAAATATGGGATCGATTCTTGACCTGCCGGAAACAATCAAAGAGGACATGAGAAAATTTATAAAACATATGCAGTCAGCGGATGTGGATTTGAAACAACTTGGGATCCATGACAGGTCAAAGGAACAAATACTGGAGGAACTGTCGGCCATATATGGATGAATATTTAAACAATTAATTGCGAATGTCGAAATACAAAGAAATTCAAGCATTTTTTCGAAATATAAACATTTCTTTC
>CANPZR010000289.1 GCA_947589175.1 uncultured Lachnospiraceae bacterium
CCGATCAGCAGAATCTTCTGAATCGGCTGATCCCTGTATTTAGAATTATAATATTCAATCACGCGCCCGATGTTGCTGATGAGGAACTCGCCCCCATCGGTCACCTCGATTCTCTTTCCCAGCGAAAAATCGCCGTTCGGATTTTCCGCGCCCAGATTTTTCACGAGCACCCGCTGGCTGGTGAGAATCTGATAGGCCCTGTCGTAATCCGTCGCCTGGAACACTTCCTCCTGCATCATCACCTCGGCAAAGGAATTTACGCCGTAGGGGATGACCCTCTGCAAGAGCAGCACGTCCCCGGCGATCACGTTTACAAGCGTATTCTGCCGGTTAATCTGCACCGCCATCGACACGCCGTCCTTCGCTACCTGGCGTCGCATAATCTGGAAAACGCTGTTTCCGTCCGCCTCAATGGCCTGTATTTCTAATCCGGCCGTGCTGGCCAGCGTGTAATACGTCTCCACCAGTTCGGATGGCGCCGCGAATACGCGGACGTCTAAGACCTTGCCTTCCTCGTTCTCGTCCTCCCGCTCTTTTCCCTGTATTTGATATGAAAAAATGTATCGGTCCGTGTCCACCGGAAACAGATCCGGCACCTTCGCCATAACAACCTGCTGCTGTTTTGCCTTCTGCACCGCCGGAATCACCGTCTCGCGGCTGGCAATCTTGGAAGAAGAAATGGTAAAGATTGCCTCTTTGGTCCGGATGCCCTTCTCCTGGCACGCTTTCTTGATCCGCCGCGCGATCTCCGGGACGTCCATGATGATACCGTCCGCCACGGCCCCCTCCGGCGTCGGCACGCGCACGCAGCCGTACACAGTGGGATTGTTCGCGATATTTTCCATATGGACAATGTGGGTCGTCTTGGAGCCGACGCGAATCACCACAACTTTTTTTGCCATCTGTATTCCTCCCTGATGTTTTATCTTTACTGCTTTTACAAATTTTTTTAAAATTTATTTTTCGTAACAAAAAATTTCTAAAAGCAATAAAATGTTATGAAACATAATATCTGCTGTTTTCAACAACATCTGCTGCGAAACACATCATCTATTGTGAAACATAATCGATGTTTTTTACATCAAAAATGTCTCTATATACCAATGATACATCGGCGTCCCCCACAGGGCCGACACGAAAATCCCCGCCGCCAAGTACGGCCCGAAGGGAAATTTCCCCGCCTCTTTGGTCGCCAGAATCTTAATTCCCTGAATGATCACCCCGGACACCGAGCCTATGACAATCGCGAAAAGCCCGTGCCCCACGCCGAGGCACAATCCGGCGCACGCCATCAGCTCCACATCTCCCAGTCCCAGCCCGCTCTTTCCAGTGACCGCCCGGAAAATAACCGCGCATAACAGCAGAAAAAGGCTTACGAAAGCGAAGCCGATTACATAGTATAGCCAGTCATTCAGATGAAGCAGCAGGTGAATCACCCCGACTGCCAGTATTACTAAATCCGCTCCGGTGGGAATCATCATCGTCCGGTAGTCAATCACGCTGATGACCAGAAGCGCGGATACCATAACGCAGTACAGCGCGCTGTCCCAGTTCCATCCGTTGACGGCAAATATCAGGACGTACAAAATTCCATTGATTCCCTCTACCAACGGGTATTGAGGGGAAATGCCCTCCCCGCAGTAGCGGCATTTTCCTTTTAGAAACAACCAGCTGAAAAGGGGAACTAGGTCGTACCATTTCAGCTGGTGTCCACATTTCATACAGTGAGAACCCACTGTCACCAGGTTTTCCTCTTTCGGTATCCGGTATATGCAAACGTTAAGGAAGCTTCCTATTACGATGCCATACAGGAATGCGATTATGTAGAGGCCGAAGTGTTCCAGTGTCATCAGCGGGTTCTCCTTATCTTATTAGTAATGGAATCCGATTCCGGGGGCCGCGCCCTCCTTGCTGTGGAATCGGTTCTTCATATCCCCCAGTGTGGGTGTCTGAATCCCCAAACTGTTGATTGTTATATCTGTATCCCCAGTTGTTTGTTTTGACAATTCCTGGGTTGGACAACCCTGGTTTTAGTAACCTTGATCGATAAAATCCTGGTTGTAAAACCTGCGTTTGAAAAACTTGTGGCTGTCCCCTGTGTTCAGAGAACTTGTGGTTGTAAACCCTATGTTCATAGAACATTGTTCTTTGAACATTGTTCTTTGAACATGGTTAAGGAAATACGTCCGTCGCGCTTCCGATTCTTTGCTCATGCGTGTGACTTTCATGGGGTTTGAGAATGCGGCGGTTGCGCTTTTAGGCTTCTTCACTCATGTGTGTAACTTTCATGAGTTTTAGGAATATATCATTACTCTCTGTCTGTATCTGATCATGATTTCGGAGTTGACCCTGAACCACTTGTACTCTTATTCAATGTTGGATCTGCTTTATTAGAAGAAAAAATAGTTGTTGGAGCACCAACTGCCCATACTGTAATTTCTCCATTTGCATCCTTTTTACACATAATGTTACCTCCCTTTGCATCTGCAGATACAAGTTTCTTCGCAGTCCCTTCACCAATTTTACCACTAGCAGAACTCAACACTTTTTCCATAGCTGCAATAAAGTTTGCGTCTTCGCCACCATCAATAGTAGCAGTGCCAGAAGTTTGTGTGATTTCAACCTCAACAACTTGTTTTTCCGTAATCTGCTGGTCAGCAATTGTACTCTGGAATGCTCCATATACGGTATCGATAGTCTGCTTGTCTTTGCTCACACGGGACTTTTCCAAATAGGGGATAACAGCCAACGCTACCACGCCGATCAGGATTGCCATGATAGCAATAACGATAATCAGCTCAACAAGGGAGAAGCCCTCTCTCTCGCCGCTCAAATACTTCTGAATTTTCTTTTTCATGTTTCAATCTCTCCTTTTTCTAATTTCTAAAAACTTCTGCATCTGCTCCCCCCACTTCACAGAGGAGCGCACCCGAATCACACGATTCGAATCGTTTGTTACATTTTACCACATCAATCGTTGATTTTCAAGAACTTTTTATATAATTTTACCAATTTTTCATTTTTCTTCTGTAAAATTCATGTTCCCGCGGAGATGATTTTCACGGGCGCGCTGTACCAGCGTCCCCCCTTGTCAAAATCGTCCCCTCCGGCCCCTTGTAAAATCATTTCCGATCATCTGACAGCCGCTTTAAAATAACAGTAGCATAACAAAACAGGACGCCGCTCCGCGAACCCCGCCCCGCCCGGCGCCTCTTTACAATGGATAAATGTCCTTATACCGACTGCAGGCTTTCCGCCAGCTCGCGCACCTGCATGCTGCTGTCAGATTCTCTTCACCAGGATTGCACGGTCTTCTTCGGTCACTTTCAAGCCTTTCATCGCTTCCTCCATGCTTACATGGAAAAACTCCATGGCATTCTTAATGTCAGCAAGCAATGTCTCCAGTCTTGCTTCCTGCCTGCCCTCCTGCCTGCCCTCTTGCCTGCCCTCCTGCCTTGCTTTCTCATTCATATCCTGTACTGCTTTGCACACATCAACCACCTTCTCTCCCTCATTGATCT
>CANPZR010000290.1 GCA_947589175.1 uncultured Lachnospiraceae bacterium
TTTTCATCTACGGTGCTCTCTAAAAGCTTTGAGAGTGTGTCGGAATAAGCGCCGTTTTTATTATAGGTCTTATCCACGCCCTTGGTCTGTGCTGCCGCGCTGGAAATAGCGGATGCCTTTTGCGCGATCCGGCTTGCGTAGGAACCGTACCCGGTGAACAGGAACTTCAAGGTGGAGATATTATCAAGCTCGATGCTGCTGTTTTCCAAAGCTGTCTTTTTCTTCAGTACCTCCTCGTCGAACTCCAGCTTATTATCTTCGCCGACGGTAATGCCCACCTTTGAGAGCAGAGCGCCGGACTTTTCAGTTATGCCGGTCATCCATACCGCATTGCGCAGCACGTTTTTTGATTCCAAATTTCCAGCCTGCTCTACCACGGAATTGTAATCGTCAACAAAGGCTTTGACCGTCTTTGAAATGGCGTCCCAGTCGTAATCCCAGACCTCAATTTCCTCTCCGGTTTCTTCGTCTTTTTTCTTAAATTTCTTTTTTTCATAAAGCGAGGCATCGCTCAATGCCTCTGCGGATTTTTTCAGTGAATCCGCGCTGGAGCGCATCAGCGTCAGCGTTTTTGTCGAATCGCCGTACTGCGACAGTTTATCTGCATCCTGCTTTGCGTAATACGCCTTCATTAATTTCCCATATGTTCCATTTTGAATCATCGCATAGTCGCCGACGTTGATTCCCCCGATCCCGCTGTTGTCTATGCTGGGAGCCCCTCCGCCGAACAATGTGTTATAATCAATATTTGTGTTGTACTTGCTTGCATAATCGCTGAAACTGTTAATCTCCGACATAACGAATCCCTCCTTTATAACAGCACATCCACATGGCTATAAACTGTTTCCTGCGCTGCCTGCGCTTCCAAAACAGCCGCTTCTGCTGGTTGCGCGTCCTGTACCTGCGCGTTTCCTGCATCTTCGTCCTGTACCTGCGCGTTTTCTGCATCTTCGTCCTGTACCTCTGCGCTGGAATCATTTTCTTCCTTTTCACTCTTATCTGCTGTCTTTTCGTTCATGCTCTCTGTCTGAGCCGCTTTTTCCATCGCCTTGCTGGCGTCCGCCAATATGCTTATTTGAGACGCCGTCGCTGACTGTGCCTTTTGAGTAACATCTGCAAGTTCCGCCTTCTTTTCATCCACATTAGCGCCCAAAGACGCATCCATTTTAATCTCTGATTCCAGTATGCTGGCTCTGCCCTTCATGCTGGTCGCCACCTGGCTTTGCGTCTGGGCCTGTTTGATAGACGCGTCCGCCGAAATCATCGCCGCCATGCCTGCCTGGGAAAATCCTGCGCCTTTGCCGTCCGCTTTTTTATTTGCTCCGCCAGACATTTCCCCCATAGAGGAGTCTTTTGCCTGAAGTTTCTCTTTGCGCGTTTCCACCTGATGCTGCCTCAACTGCATATTCAGGTCGTTAATCTGCTGCTGGATTTCCTGCCGCTTTTTCATCTTTTCCTCCAGCGACATTTCCTTGTTGGAAGAAAGCTCCTGCAGCTGTTTCTGTGCATTGGTAATCTGATTCTGAATGTTCTTGCTGAATGAATCCGCCATCGGGTTCATTCCCATCTGCGATGTCTGCGCGTTCGCGCTGTTAATTCCGTTAATTGTCATATTAATCCTCCCTGTTTTCCGAAGGAAAATGCCTGCCATGCCTGCATGGCTTGCGCTAATGCAGGCGCAGAGGATTTTCCTCCCTGGTTTTCCTGTTCTCTTGAAATCCATTTCACCTTTATGACAAAAGCCTAAAAACAGCCTTTCTATAAAGGATATCGTAAAATAATTAACGGAAATTAACCGACATGTTGTGAATCGCCCTTGTTTTGTTGTAAAACAGTAATTGCATAAAAAAGGATTACAAACCGTAAGTTCATAATCCCCTGTTCTGCGTGGATATTCAGTTGGTTTTTAAGTTCTACGACAGATTCAAATTAAAAATTTACTTCTTATTATTGTTCAAATATTTTTTTATGTATTCCTGACAAGCTTCTTCTAAAATACGAAATGCACAGCTATTATCTGTTAGAATCTGTTTGCGATTAGCTATAACCATTTCGTATATTTTATTTGCTTTCTTTTGAATTTGTTCCGCATGAGCCATACAAAATTGGTACTCTTTATATAGAAGTGAACGATATTTTTTATCTTTAACTTCGTTAATAACCAGCTTTTCAATACAATCATCTGGCACTGGAAACATATAATTAAATCTTAACGAACCTTTTATTTCTTTTTCATCCTTTTGTACGCGAATCAAGATATTAGCCTCTTGCTTTTTATTAAAAGACGATACAGATACATAGTAATTCATCCCATTAACTTGCATAACAGCTCCAAATGCAAACTTGTTACGCTCTGTATATCGAATATTAGGAACCTTGGTTATACCTCTTTTTCCCTTTTCATATTTCTGAAGAAATCTAATATATTCCTCATCTACATAGTAAAAATCCATTTGTATCCTCCCTAGTATAACAAAATAGGGAGACAGGCTATCTATCTCCCTACAAAAATTCGCATTTTAAGCTGCGAAGCACTTAATTAAAGGTTCACGTTCAAAGTAGTGAAGCACTTGAATTAAAGGTTTGCACTCAAAGTAGCAACGCACTTAAATTGAGCACTTCTTTGCTCACTTATAGTATATACAATTCTCTTAAAAAAATCAACAGAAACTTTTAATTTTTTTGAATATCAACATATCCAAAGAGACACAGACAAAAATACTAAAATCACACAGGCACAAAATAAACAGCTAAAACCTGTACATCTTAGCCCTCTCTCTGAATTTTCATTTGCAACTCACACAATATCCGAACCCGCTCAACATATTCTTCCGAATAATACATAGCCGCTTCATGGCAAAAGTCAATCAAATCATTTTCAGAAAACCATATGTCAAGCTGTTTATGATATAACTGCTCCGCCGCTTTTTTCTGCTTTTCAAAGGAGCCGGAAAATGGTTTCGCCGTTGCCCTTCTCAACAGTTCCTCCGGCAAAAAACGCATAGGAAAATATATCAAATCTGAAAAAAAAGCATCTCCGTTGTCATAAATGGGCGAAAATCGCAGTCCGCCCTGTCCCTGCAATATTGAAATATTATTCGTATGGCGGTCCTGATTCAGCGTAAACGCGTCGGCTTCCAATATTCTGGTCAGCCCCTGCCCCGGATCTTGCACGCCGATCTCATCAAGCAATGCAACTGTATAACAAATCCGCTCGGATGGCGTATCAAAGCGATTCAGCTCTTTTGATAAATTTACATTTTTCAAATTTCTGACTATTCGTTCTAATGGAATCAAGGCCTCTCCCGGCTGCTTCATCTCCCTGCTCATACAGCCGTTATAGGTTTCTCCCATAATCTCAGTGCGTTCTCGGAAACTCCCAGCTCTTATTTTATAAGGCTTCAGAAATTTCCAAAATCACGCTTTCACCTCTATTTTTCAC
>CANPZR010000291.1 GCA_947589175.1 uncultured Lachnospiraceae bacterium
ATTTTAACACATCGGAGGCTGTATTTCATCCAATCGTATCAATTTAGTGCGTAAAGTTTTTATTCTTCAAGGCTGATGTGGCGAACAAGAAGGTGCGGACATTTTCCGGGGGAATGAAAAGGAGAATCGGCATCGCGCAGGCGATATTAAACGATCCGGAGATTCTGATTCTGGACGAGCCGACGGCAGGGCTTGATCCCAGGGAGAGGATACGGTTTTCTAACATACTTAGCAGCATGGCCAAGGAGAAGATTATTCTGCTCTCCACGCATATCGTGTCGGATATCGAGGCCATCGCGAACCGGCTCATTATCATAAATAATGGGGAGATTGCGGAAACCGGCTATGTGGACGACCTTGTTGTGAGAGTGGAGGGCAAGGTGTGGGAGGCGGTTGTCGCGCCGGACGGGCTGAATGAGGTAAATAGGGAGCGGGCGGTCATTCACACCAAGCAGGCGGGCGGGAATATTCAGGTCCGCTTTGTGGGGGAGCCGTTTTCGGATATCCCGTGTAAGCCTGTGATTCCCACACTGGAGGACTATTATATTTATGCGACAGAAAGCAGAAAGGAGTGAAATGAGATGAGGAAAAATTGTTGGCTGCGGATGGCGGCGGGGATGCTTGTCCTGGCGCTGATGGCGGGATGCGCGCCGAATGGCGATGGGACGGATCTGAGAGCGGGCGGTTTTGCTTTTAATGATGAGGATAACGGCGGAGACCAAGCGAAAGAACAGGGAAATAAACAGCCGGAGGAAAATAAAAAGAAAAAATCGCAGTCCCAGTCGGCGGCGTCGGATGAGGATATTGAAAAGGAGCTGGCGGCGTACCGGGCGGAGAGGGAAAAGGGGACGTCGGATGACGGAGATTATACGCTTGTAAAGGCTCCCAATGAGGAAAATTATAAATACGGCGTGGGAGTTTGTGAAAATGAGCCGGATTTTGACGCCCGCGAATTGGCAGAGGCCTACGAAACGGCGGACGCGTATATCCGGGATACGCTGAAGCTGGATAGCGAGGCGGAGTGGTGCGCCGATCCGAGGATGAACGCCATTTATTCGGACGAGGACAAAGGAGTTGCGGACGGCTATGAGCCGGAGAATATTTTCCTCTGTGAATACAACGAGCACGGCACCTGGCGGTATCTGATCCTTGTCCGGGAGGGAAAGGGCGCGGACTGGAGCGTATTATATCATGGCGATAGTTATAAAAAGAAAAAACGAGCGGAGAGAGGCGGTAAAAAATGAGAAGGCAGATCGGAATGGAATACCGGAAGCTGTGGAATAAGGTATCGGTTGTGGCGGTCATAGCCATGTGCGCCGTGTCGCTGCTCCATGTTTTTGTGTATCTGAACTGGCAGTACCGGACCATTGACAAAAATGGGGAAATCGTGGAGGGGCTTGCGTCTTTCCGGGCGCTCCGGGAGGCGTCGAAGGACATAGAGGGCGTCATGGATGGGGAGTACATTCAGAAGCTGATAAAAAGCTACAACAACAGCTTTGAAAAGAAATATTTGGAGGAACACCGAGGATTTTTGGGAACTGCCGGCATGATGAAATATATGTGGCCCAATTATTTTATCAATTATGCCTATTTTGGACCGTATATGTCAAACGGAAATGAAAAGGTGGGACTGGATTATGATTTTCTGAAATCCGAGGAGAGCTTTTATCAGGCGTATAAAGAGGCCGTGAAGGAGGAAGTGACGGAAGATGCCCTGTATATAGATCCGGGATGCACGGAGGAACAGCTTGCCGTCCTGTGCAAAAAGGCGGACAATATAAAAACGCCGCTTGCCACGGGATATAATCAGGGGCTGTGTAATCTTATGACATGGTTCAGATGGGATTACAGTCTGGTGTTTTTTGTGCTGGCTTTTTCCCTGGCAGGACTATTTTCAAGGGATAATGCCGGCGGAATTACGGAGCTGACTCTTTCCTCTAAATATGGAAGGAGAAGGAATTTAAACGCGCGGTGGATAGCGGGGAATCTGTTTGCGGCAAGCGTGTATCTGATTTATCTGGCCGTTCAGATTATCGCGAACGGAGCAATCGCCACGCTCGACGGGTGGAATCAGCCGGCGCAGATGCTGTGGTTCCAATGCCTGTACAATATCACGATCGGAGAGGGACTGCTTATTATGTTTTTTGACGGCCTGCTCGGCGCGCTTGTCATTGGAAATCTCGTCATGCTGTTTTCCATGAAGCTCAAAAATGTAAAGCTCGCGGCGGTCTTTTCTGTCATAGCTGTGGCGCTGATCCGTCAGACGGAAGCGGCGGAGGAGCTGTTCGGTTCCTATGGCACCATGCTGCTGTTTAACCCGATGTGCTTTGATGAGTACAAAATACTTGAGTATTTTCGATTTGTTGGAAATGTGGCGGTCCCATACTTTGCGGCAGTTGCGGTCGTGGCCGTGCTGTATGTCATGATTCTGTATGTGGGAACGAGGATTTCCTATAAAAAATATGCTGTCGGCGGGAGGTGATGAGTGTGAAAAATAGTTCGCTAGAAATGGGGATTAGTATGAAAATAGTGCGATTAGAGTGCAGGCGGATGATGGGGCGGGCGCTTTTTTGGGGATTTGTTATTTTTGTCCTTGCTGTTTCTGTTTATGACTGCCATAAAAGCCTGAAGCGGTACGATCCATATGAGGAGGGAAGCGCGTGGCGGGATAATCTGGCGGAGGCGAAAAGGACCTCCGAGGGACTGAAGCTGGACCGGGCGTGCATGGAAAATCTGCGGGAGGACGCGGAATGGTACGGTTTTGTGAATGGGGAAAATATCTCGGAGCTGGTGAGCAGCAATTACGACGGAAAGCCGCTGGAGGAATTATCAGATGAGGAAATGGACCGGTTTTTCCAGATACGGGCGCGGACAATAAAAGAAAATCTTGTCCTGGATACCAGTAAGGGATATACGGAAAAGGAAATCGCGGACCTTACAGCGCGGGCGGAGTCCTTGCACTCGCTATCTCTGGGCTATGCCGAGGGGTGGAAGGCGCTGGAGGAAAGAATGGGGAATTTTGTGTTTTTGCTCGTCGCCGTTATATCGGCGCTGGTATTGCAGCTATTCGGACGCGATCCGGCGGTGAAGATGGAGGAGCTGGTGCGCTCCAGCAGGTATGGAAAGCGGCCTCTTGACCGGGCGAGAATCACGGCGGCTTATTTTACGGCAACCGTCCTTTACGCGTGCAGCATGGCAGCCTATTTTGTCATTGTAATGTGGCCCTTTGGCTTTGACGGGGCCGGTCAGCCGATCCAGAGCAACGCCCGGACATTTTTCTCCTGCTATAACATAACTTACCTGCGGCAGTTTTTGTGGAATCTGCTCATCGGATATGTGGTGCTAGTCTTTATGGTCAGCCTGACGCTGCTTGTCACCATTCTTTTCAAGAGCCTTCTGACAAGCGGGGCGGTTATAGCGATTTTTCTTCTCATGCT
>CANPZR010000292.1 GCA_947589175.1 uncultured Lachnospiraceae bacterium
GCAATGGAGAAATTATTAAGGATGTAGTTGAGCGGTTTCAAAAGATACAGTTTCATATGATAAACGCGAAGGAAGAAAACGCGACTAAAACATATGAAGGGCTGAAAGAAGATTATTTGTCGATGAAAGCGATTCTGACGTCGTTGGGTGTGAATTTGACGGAGATAGACAGAATAAAGGAATAGCTTTACAGTTTTGTGGTATACTAGGATTATAAAACCCCTTTCTGAACAAAAGTTTGGAAAGGGGTGGTTTTTATGAAAAATATTTTTAAAAAAAATTAGCACTCACCTCTTGACAGTGCTAACAATTTGTGCTATAACGTATATAACAAGTAAAACAAAGCGCCGCGCGACAGGATCGCGCGAGTAAAAGAAAGAAGGAATTATTATGTTGAGACCAAGTATTTTTGGAAGCAATTTTATGGACGATATGTTTGATGATTTTTTCCGCACGCCGATGTTCCACGGCAGCCGCTTGAACACGACCGGGCTGATGAGTACCGATATCACGGAGAAGGACGGCAGCTACCAGATTGAGATGGATCTTCCGGGATTTGACAAGTCCGATGTGAGCGCGGAGCTGAAGGACGGATATCTCACCATCTCGGCTAAGAACAACCGGGAGAATGAGGATCATGACAAGTCCGGCAAGGTGATCCGCAGGGAGCGCTATCAGGGCGTCTGCCAGAGGAGCTTCTATGTGGGCGAGGCTGTTACCGAGGAGGATATTCAGGCGAAGTTCAAGGACGGCGTGCTGACTCTCACGGTTCCGAAGAAGGAGAAGCAGCCGGAGATCGAGCAGAAGAAGTATATCTCCATAGAGGGATGACAGCGTTATATGATGTTGCCACGGTATAGGGGCTGCCTCGGGAGCGGGGCGGCTCTTTCTGTTTTTTGACAGACCTTCATATTTTTGGTATACTCATTTCATAAATTGTAGCAGGAAAGGAATTCACTCTGTCATGGGAGATTTGCTGATTGATATTGTGGGAGACGCTGTCTGGGACACGCTGAAGCTGATCCCGTTTCTGTTCGCGGCCTATCTGGTTATGGAGTGGCTGGAGCACAAGACCGGGAGCCGGACGCAGGCCATGATCCGCAGGGCGGGCCGGCTGGGTCCTGTTTTTGGGGGCATACTGGGGATGTTTCCACAGTGCGGCTTTTCCGCTGCCGCCGCCAATCTCTTTGCAGGAGGACTCATCACGGCGGGGGCGCTGGCGGCCGTTTTTTTGTCTACCTCGGATGAAATGCTGCCTATTTTCATCTCCGAGGCGGTGCCGGTGGCTGCTATATTGAAGATTCTCGCGGTGAAAATGCTTCTGGCGGTAATCAGCGGATTTGTGCTGGATTTTTTGTGCCACACGCTGATCCGCAAGGAGATACGATATAAAAATATACACGCTATGTGCGAGAGCGAGCACTGCAAGTGCGAGGAGGGGATTCTGTCCTCCTCCCTGCGGCACACATTACATATCGCAGCCTTTATTTTTCTTATTACACTGGCGCTGAACGCCGCAATTGCGGGCGTGGGGGAGCAGCAGTTAGCTCATGTGATTCAGGACATACCCCTTGTGGGGGAGCTGGTAGCGGGATTTGTGGGACTGATTCCGAACTGCGCCGCCTCCGTGGTGATCACGGAGCTCTACGTCCAGGGAGTGATCGGCGCGGGTCCCATGATGGCCGGGCTTTTGTCGGGGGCAGGCGTGGGATTTCTGGTGCTGTTCCGAATTAACAAAAAACACCCCAAGCAAAATCTGGGGCTTTTGGGGTTTGTGTATGTGGCCAGCGTAATCTGGGGCATCCTCATAGAACTCACCGGAATCCGATTTTAGATGACAGGCAAGAGGCATTTTTCCTTGAAGTTATGGATTAAAAGAAATTGCGCAAAAAAGAAGTCATATAAAAGCAGAAAACAGCTCCCTGCGTTGTGAACAGAGAGCCGCTTTCCGGAGAAATCCTTTGGAGGAATTCTCCAAGGAGATCAACATATGAAATTCAAACAAAAAATATGTACTAATAAGCAAATTTAATTTTTAACCAGCTTTACAGCCGTTCCGTAGGCCATGATCTCGGCAGCGCCCTGCATCACAGAAGCGGAATTGAACCGAACGGCTACAATGGCGTCGGCGCCCAGAGAAGTCGCCTTCTCTACCATACGCTGAATGGCAATCTCGCGGGCCTCCTCCAGCATCTTTGTATAAGAACCCAGCTCGCCGCCTACCATGCTTTTGAATCCGGCGCCCATATCCTTAAACGCGTTTTTGGACTGCACTGTGCTTCCCTGAACCAGACCCAGTGTCTGCATGGAGTAGCCCTCTACTGTCTCGGTGTTTACAATGATCATCTTCAGATCCTCCTTTTTCTTTTCCCTTTAATTTGTGTATCTATGAGCCGGTCCCTTTGACCGCTCACTTTTTAATTATACAATAAAAATTTTTTATTTTCAAGAGAAAGCGAGGAAATCCCTATGAAAACAGCCAACACAAAATTTGTCAGCAAAAAATTTATCTGTAAAAAAATTGTCAGCCCAAATTTTTCCGGCAAAAAATCAGAGTTTGCCCAAAATCCGGAATTTGTCATCACGGAGTCTATGGTGGAAGGTTTTCGGCAATATCTGATGGAAGATGAAAAGGCGCCGACTACGATCGACAAGTACATCTGTGATATCAAAAAGCTGATGCAGTACGCGGATGGGCAAAAGATCACCAAGGAGCTCATGATCCGCTACAAGGAGAAATTGTACAAGGAAGATGACTATAAAGTCCGCAGCGTAAATTCATTTCTGGTGGCGGCGAACCGTTTTTTCGAGTACATGGAGTGGTACGGCGTCCGGGTCAGGACCTACCGGGTGCAGAACGAGACGTTCTGCGAGGAGGAGCGGTGCATTACGAAGGAGGAGTACAAACGGCTTTTGAAGGCGTGCAAGAAAAAGAAAAATATGCGCCTCTACATGATTCTGGAGACCATCGCCGCAACGGGCATGCGGGTGTCGGAAATCCAGTACGTCACAGCGGCGGCCGTGAAGCGGGGCGTCGTCGAGATCCACAACAAGGGGAAAATCCGGTCGGTCCTCCTTCCCACGAAACTGAAAAAACATCTTCTGATTTATATCTATAAGCGGCAAATCGCCCGCGGGCCTATTTTCTGCACAAGAAGCGGGAAGGCCGTGAACCGCAGCAATGTGTGGGGCGAAATGAAGAAAATCAGCCGGGCGGCGGGGGTGGATCCGGATAAGGTGTTCCCCCATAATCTGCGGCATCTGTTCGCCCAGTGCTTCTATCATATGAAAAAGGATCTGGCAAAGCTGGCGGATCTTCTGGGGCATAGCTCAATCGAGACAACGAGAATCTATATTCGCGAAAGTTCAAAGGAATATCTAAAACAACTGGATCAGATGGATCTGGTGGAACCCTATTACTGAAAATTGAAAAGGA
>CANPZR010000293.1 GCA_947589175.1 uncultured Lachnospiraceae bacterium
GATATTCTCGGTGGAAAACAGAGCGGCATGACAACGGTTCTCGTACATAAAGGATTCTCCGACCAGGCCGATTACTGTTTTGATAATTTAATATCCGTTTTATCATTGGTATAGGTCTATGCCTCATAAATAAATTTTTTGCTATCTATATACTGAAATCAAACCTGCCGCCCTTTTCCGCCTGACCCTCTGCCCGGACTGCACTCCAGTCCACCTCCGCCATTTTCTTCATCAGCTCATCTACGCTATTTGCCTCGACAACGGCGCGCTTTGTATCGACATTCGTCTGCGAGTAGCGGTCCGCAGCCTTTTCCTCCAGGCGTTTTTCCTGCTGTTTCTTCTGTGCCCGCTTCTCCTCCGCCTTTTTCTGCGCCCGTTTTTCTTCCCTTATTTCCTCAAGGCGTTCGCGCTGCTGCCGGTTGGATTTTTCAAGCTCCGCGAACAGATTCGTGGAGCCGTCCTCATTAAAGGAAACGGCAATCTTGGTAATCCTTGTGTCCGCATTTTCACCGGTCTTGCCAAAGGCGGACGCAAAGCCGAACTCCCGGTTAATCTGCTCTGACATGCGGAGCGCGCCCTGCACGCCCCTCATTTTATCGGCAGCATATTTTTCATCCGTCGCCATGCGCTCCAATTCCTCGCGGGACAGCATGACAGACACTTCCTTAGTACTGCGGGACAAAACCTCCTTCGCGTCCTCGCTGGAATTGTAGACAAGAAACTCCATATTGTCATAAGATTGATTCAGCTTGTTAAGGTAGTCCTGCGCCCTTGACGACAACTGCGGCGCATCCGCCCTTTCCGCCTGCCTGCTCTGGACGCTTTCTGTCTTTTGCTTTTTCCCAGCCGCGTTTGTGCTGTTTTCAACATAAGAATTGTAAATGCTGCTTACTGTCATTGACATAATTCATTCCCCCTCCAAATACTTCGCTACAGTTCCTTCAAGTATTCCTCTACATTCAAATACTGAACTTCATCCACGTTTGCGCGATCTCCTCTGTAAATCACATAACGCCCCGTTATATCGCCATACCTATGACGGACCATGCTGCATTTTTCTTCGTTTTTTATATGACGGTACTGTTCCGGCGCCTGCTCCTTGCTGTATTTAACCTCATAGATCTGGCAGGTAAGCGACTTCTGATCATAGACAACCATGTCAAACTCCCCAACAGCAAATTGAAGTTTAAATACCTTTTTGTCCGGCTTAGCCATTTTCGTTTCAAGTAAAATAATATCTTCCATCATTCTTCCGCGAATTTCGCTCAGCAGTCTGTTTAATATACGCTGTCTTTCCATAGCCGACAATTCCTGAAATTTCGCGTCAAGGAGCAGATTTTCCACAATGGCGCCAGCCTGGGCATATCTCATTCCAGGCTGCGTGATAACCGTAACCTTACCTTTTTGATTCACTTCAGGCAAATATTCCAAGTCGATTTCTTCCACCAGGTCAAGCAGCGTCAGATACTCTTTAATCTGAATCATGTGAGCGTCCTCAATATCTACGCTCTGTTCCTCCTTATTAAGAATATCAAGCATCTGCATAATCCCAAAAGTCACGGCATCTAAATCCATGTGTTCCTTAATATTAATCGGATTTTCCCTGTCTCTGAGCATGTTCGCCGCTGTGACAGAAAGATCGTGGGATTTAAAGGTTTTCTCAACAACGCTTCGCGTAAAGCGATGATTGATGTTTTCTACCACACGGTTGATTACATTAGTTAATTCTCCCCGCTCATACAAATCCAAAAGCTGCCGAAAATGCCCTCCGTATTGATACATTTTAAGAGAGTGCTGGATATTTTTTGCGATTGCGGTATCAATATATTCTTCCGCGGTTTTCGAATTAGCAAATGTCGCGTCGGTATTATAATTGATTCCTCCAAGGCTCATTGTACCGCCATAACGAATATACTCATCAATTCCCTTTATGCCCAGTACTGTCTCAAATTCACGATATGGGATAAAAGTCGTATGCAACAAAATACATCGATCATAGAGCTGCTCCTCTTTCGAAAAAGCAAATCCGAGAGTATCTGTTCCGGATAAAACAATCTTCATCCCGCTGCTTGCGTAAATATCGGAAAAAATAGCCGCCCCCTCAATAAAATCTTCCAACAAGGTCACTTCGTCGATGAATACATATTTATACCCATTTTCTTCCAATAATCTAATGTCATGGTCCACATCCGCCAGGGTATCTCTTGACTTTACCTGGATGAATGACGCCTTTTTAAATTCCGAATCCGGTAATTCTGCAAGAATCTGACGAATCATTGTTGTCTTTCCGGTTCTCCTGAGTCCGTAAAGAATAAATACTTTATCCTGTGCGGCGCCAAAAATGTACTCGCGAAGCGCCGTGATACATTCTCTTTTCTTATACTTTCGGGTAATGGCAATCTGTGACTTTAGCCATTTTCCTGTCCTCACAGTTGTCTTAAAAGCTAGTTGCGCCTCTCTCCCTGTTTCAAGCTCCGCTACCTGATTCAATAACTCATCTTGTCCCATAGGTGGCACCTCCCGCATCTGATTATGTCCATTATACCCCCTGTATTTTTATTTATCAAGGGTATAATTGGGTATAAAATCAGATCAGATTGTAAAATCCACCTGCGTTCCCTTGCCGTTTTCAGGAATTTTTTCCGTTGAATCAGGCGTATTCTCCAAGGCGTCCGCCTTAGATGCCGCTTTCATCTTTTCTAAAAGCTGCTCCGCCGTTTCTGCCTGCTCCAGCCGTTTTTCTTTTAATTTTTCTTCCTTTTTCTTCTTCTCCCGCTTTTCTGCGAGCTGTTTCTGCACCTTTTCCTTGTAGACCGTTCCGGGATTTTCACGCGCTTCCTTATCGCCGCCAATTCCCCAGTAAGTGACCTTTCCGTCTTTGTCAATCACTGTTCCACAAGCGTATAGAATAGTATTGTTCGCCTCGCATCTTTTCTTGAAATCCTCGCCCTGCTTTGGCGCATCCGCGATGACCTTCTCATATTTTGCCGCTACCGCCGGATCCGATGCCATTTTCTCAATAATTTTAGATGAAATAGCGACATTGCTGTACCCGCTGCAGCTGAACATATACGACTTGCGCTGTTCAATATTGGAAAAGTCCGCTACCGTAATATTCACATCCGGATATTTTTGCTTTAATTCCGTCAGATATTCCTGCGTTGTTCTATTTGCCTCACTGCTGCCTTTGGCGCTGGCGGCGTTTGTAGAGGCCGCGTAGGCGTCTGCGTAATCATTTACTCCTGTTACTGCCATGATAATCTCCTTTCCTGGTTATATTTATTCAAGAACTGCTTTTATCATTTATATCGGCAGTATTTTCCCGTTTTTTCCTGAAATGGTGTGAAACGCCCTGTTTTCGGTGTGAAATTCAGCAGTCCAGGGCTCTTTATTTGACAAACAAACACGGGTATGATAACATTGTAAAGTAAAA
>CANPZR010000294.1 GCA_947589175.1 uncultured Lachnospiraceae bacterium
GTGGAAATACGCGAAGGACAGGGGGATTCCTGTAAAAGAGGGAGAGTACGCAGAGGGCGATTGACGATCTGTTCAAGACGATCGGCTATGCCTGTCAGTACAAGGCGCTGGGAGAGCCTGGTAAAAGACAGCGGCGAGTACGAGGACTGGAGGGAGCTTAGAAAAAATAAAAGCCCGCTATCGTTGTCAGAGAAATTTTGACAGGCCGATAACGGGCTTTTGGTACATAGATCGGGCGTTTTTCTTTCGATTTCTCTGAATCACAGTTTATACATTGCGGGCGATAATTCCGGGCAATCTTCGTCAAATTCAATAGGGTGTTTTTGGGCGTCCTGTACTTCCTGCAACTGCTCTTGAGCAGGCGTTTGTCCTTTTTCAATAATAAATGTTTTGGTCATAATATCCCTCGCTTTTGTAGTTTATTATGCAGTTATATATTCTTACTTTATACTATATCAAATCTTCTGTATTTTTGCCAGAAGAATTTGTCTGCCTGTCATCAAAATAATATCAAAATATAGGGCTGCCGAAATAAAATGGAAAATAAGGACAACGGCATAAATTTTTCGCCCTCATCAAAATAAATACATTGACAGATGAGGTACAATAAGATATAATGTATATAAAATCCGGCGGATGTGTAATGGAAGTGGGAATTTATGCGGATTGACAAGGAGGGATGAACCGTGAAAATTCATGGGAAAAGATACGGCGCCGCTGTGTTTATCCTGCTCTTGGGGGCGGCAGCCATCAGCTTCTGCTTTCTCATGATCGGCAACAACAAGCGTCAGAAGGCGGAGCTGGAGCGGGAGAGCCGCGGCTTTTACAGCGAGGTCGCGCAGAAGTTCATGGTATTTGATACGATATCGGAGGAGCGTTTTATGAAGGCGCTGTCCGCCTCGGTCGAAAACGGCATAGTTTATCTGGCCTGCTTAAATCCCGGCGACACCGTAAAAGGGGTGTGGTATCAGGGCGAGATTGAGGAGCCGGAGCTGGCGGAGGGACGTTTTTTTCAAAAAGAAGATTTTTCTTCCGGCGCGAAAAAGGCCGTGGCGGGGCGGGGATGCCTTGACAGGGCGCGGACAGAGGGAGGGGTATGCCTTCTGGATGTGGACGGGGAGGAGTACGAGGTCATAGGCGTGCTGGACGCCGAAGAGGACACCCGGATGGGGCAGACGGTGTTTGTCAATCTGAACGCTGCGTTTGAGACCTACGGCGTGGCGGGGGATTACGTTCTGGACGGGATGGATGAACAGAGCGTCCGGTCGCAGATGGCGTCTCTGTCACAAAATATGTACAGCGATGAATTTTATTACGGCAGCGGGAGCGGCAGGCCGGAGGACACCGGGCTGGTCCGGGTGTTCGGATTGGAGGCGCTGGACGCCATTTACGCAGTCCTGATTTTTAATTTCGTGGTGTGCGGCATTTTTATCACTGCCTACTGGCTGCACCGGAAGCGTTTGGTGGCGGAGGTCTATGCCCTGCTGGGGCTTGGGCGCGGCGCGCTGGTCCGGGACGTGGGGGCGTCGTATGTGCTGACCGTGCTCTGCGGAGCGGCGTGCGGCTTCGTGTGTTTCCTGCTGTTTGATGGATTGACAAGGGGGTGAGCGGCTGATGAATGTGATACAGAATTTATTCCGGGGCATCCATTCCCGCCTGCTTCTGGACTGCATTTTGCTCGTGCAGTTTGTCTCCTGCTTTTTCGCGTCCTCATACCTGATCAGCTATTATTTTTCCGTGGAGGATTTGGCGGATTATTATGAGACGGTCATGGACAAAAATCTGTACTGGATTTTCCCGGAGGAGGATATCGAGGGCGGCGGAAGGGAGAAAATCAGCGAGCTGCAGTCATGCGTGCAGGACCTGCGGAATATGAAGGATCTGCAGTACATGGTTCTCTCCTACGGACAGACGGTTCTGACGGAGGCGGGGACTCTCCGGGAGCACATGACCGAGGAGGAGGAGGCTGAATTTCAGATAGACCCATCGGATCGGGACAGCTTTTATGACTCGGAAAATGATGTAAAATGGTCGCCGACCATAAATAATTGCAATGTGGACTGGGAGGGATACCAGTATCTGAGCCGGAGCCTGCTGTCCGGACGGGAATTTACCCGGGAGGATTTTGCGAGGGAGAGCCGGGAGGAGATCACGCCGGTGATGATGGGGGCGGATTATGCCGCTTATTTTCAGCCGGGGGACCGGATTCGGATAATCTGGACCGACGAGGTGCAGACGTGCGAGGTGGTGGGCTTTCTGAAAGCAGGGAGCAATGCGGTGCTGTCAGGCCAGACCTATCTGGACTCCTATATCCTGTTTCCGTCCCAGGACCGGAACTACAGCCTGACGGAAGGGGAGTCTTTGAACAATGAACTCTGGCATTATATCAGATGCCTGTATGCGTGGATCGTGACCGAGCCGGATTTTCCGCCGAACCGGGTGACGGCGGAGCTGAACGGCATTATGAGCAAGTATCCTCTGGGGAATCTGGGCGGGGAGCCGCAGACATTTGGCACGGAGGCGTTTCAGGGGGAGCTGTCGGAGACGGTGGATGTGATCGCCGCGCTGGTGATTCTGTGGCTGGCATTTCTGGTCTTTTCCGTGCTGATTATTCTGTTCCACAGGATTGACCTGCGCGCAAGGGAATATGCCATCCTGCTCATGAACGGGATTCCGTACCGGAGGATTCTGTGGGGCTATCTGGCAGAGTTTATGATCCTGCTCTCCGGGGCGGCGGTCCTGGCGGTTCTTATGAATCCGGCGCTGAGACAGGAGTCGGAAGGCAGCCGCCTGGCGCTTGTCTATCTGGGGATTTATCTGGCGGCGTCCGCCGGGATTTTGCTGCTGGCCGCGCTGGCGCTGCGGCTCCGTCTGCAGAGGATGGACATCGCGCAGGTCATGGGACGCAAGGAATAAAAATATTGTATAATTTATGCGGATGAAAGGAAGGTGTTGGATATGAAAAGAAATATCACATGGAGAAAATGCGCCGCTGTGGCGGCTGTTCTGGGACTTGTCCTGCTGGCGGGATGTAATGGGGGAACAGAGAGTGAGAGCGGGAAGAAGGAGGCGGAGGTTCCGGGGGCTTCCGCGGACGTGGGCGGAGGGAACGCTTCCGCGGATGACGGGGCTGCCGTGGATGTGGAGTACGAGGAAATCAGCCGGAAGGTGACGGCCAATTACTCCTGTCAGGACGCCACAGGCGAGACAATCTATGGCAGCCAGATGAAGTGCGAGCTGGAGCTGAAGGAGGAGGCGGATGAGAGGACGATGCTTCTGTTGGCGGACCAGTGCGCGAGAGAAGCCGGGGAAGAGCAGGGGAATGACGTCATTGAGATTAAAGCCGTGTTTAAGCTGCCGGACAAGACAGAGAAGAAATATCTGCTGCGGGGCAAAAACAGGGAGAGCCTGGTAAAAGACAGCGGCGAGT
>CANPZR010000295.1 GCA_947589175.1 uncultured Lachnospiraceae bacterium
ACGGCTTCGCGTTTAAGGGACGGGAAGTTCTGATAGATGGGGAATGATGGGAAGGAGAGAGCCCCCTTCCTTTTCCATATTTTACGCGGTAATGACATGATTGTATATCTTTGTAACATCTTCATTCATGTTAATGGGGACAAGCCGGATGCCCGGATGCTCATTGGCGAAAACAACAAATAGCTGATGGGCGAATCCCTGTCCCATCCATTGCAGATCCTCAAAATCAATAATAACCTCCTGAAATTTTTCCAGCCTGCTGCAGACTCTTTTGGCCTGGGAGCGCGAAACTGGCGAGGTGCCAAAAATATTTTTCAGCGGAATTTTTGTCTTTACAAAACCGCCGTCTACATCCGCGTACAGGTCAAATATTTCCTGCGGCGTTTTCTGTGTAAAATTTGACAAGCTCATGACGACGCAGGTTCCTTTTTCATTTTTGTCCGCGATGTTCATAATTCTGCTGCTGTCATATTTATTATTTGTAAAAATCTTCCCGCTGGAAATGATAAAAAAATCATCCACCATTTTAGATGTAAAAAAGATGCCCTCACCAGAGTGGTTTTTGGAATCTGTCGTCAGTTTTCCCTTAAACAGCTCGCAGATTGCCTCGTCCAGCGAAGAAAATCCAAAATATTCTTTAATTTTTTCAAAAATGCCCACGCCGTCGTCTGCAATGATCACATCCGTACTTAAATAATCCTGTTCAATCCACACGCTGACATTTTCCGCGGAAGAATGATCCATTACATTGTTGATCATCTCGCTGAAGGAATAGCTCCATATGTGCTGGACATTCTCTGACAGCTCATCAATATAAGGTAGCAGACAATGATCATACGCGTAAGTATCCGAATCCAGATCGCCCTTTGACCGCTTCAGATCATAGCAGTATTCATGCTTTGTCAGCTCGTATTTGCCGCGCCTGATTCTTTTGATAATGTTTTTTTGAATCAGCTCATTGATATAGGTGTGAACGGTATTCTGATTGACCGAAAATACCTCCGACACAGTCTTGGATATCTCCTCGTCCCCCTGCTGCATTTTTTCTAATAAATATAAAATAATAGATTGCTTTTTTTCTTCATTAAACTTCATAAGCCACGCCCCCTGTTTTCTCCATCATATAGGAAAATTCTTTATTTGTCAAATATTATTCGTCTTAGATAGACAATTTATTCGCTTTAATTGAGCTGAAAGCGAATTTCTAAAGTCGGTTACAATGGAAAATCAGAAAATTTTTTACTGATACCTGCCGTTTTCTCCTAAATCCTTTGTTAATACAAACAAATTCGCTATTTTTTTGTCATACTCTCAATTTCTTGTCTGTAAAAATCAATCTTTTTATCTAATTTCCCCATGTGTTCCTGTAACTGATGAATCTGTTTGTTTAGAGTTTTTCTGTGGAAAATGAGCATTTCCATTCTTTCAGACATAGTAGACTTACCCATTGCGCGCAATTCAGCGTATTTCCGAATTTCTTTAATTGGCATACCTGTGTCTTTCAGACGCTTGATAAAATCAATCCAAACGAGATCTTGATCCGTATAACAGCGACGATTGCCAGAATTACGCGCTGGTGTGATTAAATGTTCGTGCTCATAGTAGCGTAAGGTATGTATGCCTAAGTTTGTCAGTTTTGAAAATTCGCCGATAGAATATTCCAAAAAAATCACTTCCTATCTCTTGACATAGAGTTTACTCTATATTGTATGCTTGTATTATATCAAAAACAAGGAGGCTTTGTAAATGGCTCAAAACACAGAGAAATATACCGTGATTACCGGAGCGAGCTCTGGTATTGGGTATGAAACAGCAAAGGCATTTGCGGGACGGGGCAGTAATCTGATTTTAACAGCTCGCAGAAAGGAGCGGCTTGAAGCATTAAGACAAGAGATTTTATCTCGCTATCCGACACTGGATATTATCATCAGAGTTACGGACTTATCCATTCCAGACAACGCATTTCTTTTTTATGAAGAAATTAAAACATATTCGTTGCGGACTTGGATTAACAATGCCGGTTTTGGAAACTACGATACCGTAAGTAAGCAAGATTTGAACAAAATCAGGCAAATGCTTCATGTAAATGTGGAATCCCTCACTATTCTTTCTTCTCTGTTTGTACGGGATTTTAAAAATACAGAGGGAACACAGCTTATCAATATTTCTTCTGCAGGCGGCTATACGATTGTTCCTACTGCTGTTACTTATTGTGCGGCTAAATTTTATGTCAGTGCATTTACAGAGGGATTAGCATGGGAATTAAAGGAACATGGATGCAAAATACGGGTAAAAGTATTAGCTCCCGCAGCAACAAAGACAGAGTTTGGAAAAATCGCTAATGATGTCCCTGAATATGATTATGATAGGACCTTTGGCACTTATCATACCAGCGCACAAGTAGCTGAATTTCTGCTTAAACTGTATGATAGCAACAAAACAGTAGGCATAGTAAATAGAGAAAATTTCATGTTCGAGCTGAAGGAGCCTCAATTTGATTATGCGGGAAATTCGGATTATAACCAGAACATTGAAAAATAATGGGAACCGATAATACCTGCTGCTTTCTATAAGGCGGCAGGTATTATTCATTCTGCCAATGCTGTTAATATAAAACTCGGTCAACTCACAAATTGTCATACTCGTGTCTTTTAGACATTTATGGTAAAATCTTAAAAGAGTTTTGATCATTTTGGGGAATAGATTCGTTATTATATATATAACGGTTTATATCCGATGATCTTTCAGGGAAGGAGTTGATAGCATGTGAATGATGATAAGTTAGTGGAGCGGATTATGCTCGGTGATGAAAAAGCGGCTGAAGAATTGATAAAACGCTATTATACGCCTATTTTACGCTATTGTAAAAGACAGTGCTTCAATCTGGAAAAAGCGGAAGATTTGACGCAGGAAACTTTTTTGAAGTTGTTTAAGAATCTGTCGGGATATAAAGAAAAAAGAAAATTTAAGGCATATTTATATACAATAGCAAATCATTTATGTATTGATGAAAACCGGAAAATGAAAGAATGTTTTTTAGAAAATGAAGAAGAAATCGGAGATGATTGTGATGAGCTGCATCGGCTAGAGGATCAATCCGAGATAGAATATCTTTTAAATATTTTATCGTCGGAACAAAGGGGAGCTGTTATTTTACGGTTCGGAGAGGAGCTTTCGTTTCAATGGTTCGGTTTTGGGAGTTCGGATGATGTTACAAGCGCTTTTGGAAATAACTTTGATGGATATGAAAGAATAAGGGATAAACAAGAATATTCATCGAAATTCGGCGGGGAGCTGACAGATAAGAGCTTATAGAAATTAGTAAGGGATTATCAGAAGATTAAGACAGCCGGCATTGACGGTGAATGGGAAAAAACGGACTGTCATGTAATCAACGGCTGGTTAGGGACTTTGTACCCTGAA
>CANPZR010000296.1 GCA_947589175.1 uncultured Lachnospiraceae bacterium
GAGGGCTTCTGTTATTACGAAAATATATCCTTTTTGCAACAGCCAGAATCTCTATGAGATGGAGGACAATTATATCATTCAGCGCAGTCTGGATGGGGAAGAGCTGGAAAGGGTACAGGCGCCGGGGGCAGCGAGGAAAAAGAACGAGGTCGAAATAAAGTATGTCGGCGACGGGGAAATTTATTATACGGTGTTCCGGGATGGAGATGAATTGGACAAGGCCATGAAAAAAGAAAGCGAATATAATTTCTGCGAGGATCTCTGGCGTATGCCGCTTAGACAGGAGGAAATGCTCTTGGACGAGGCGCAAAAGATCATGGAGGTTGTAGACGGGATGGGAAATTTTTTGTATGCCGATGAAAATATTGTCGCCTATTTATCCGTGTATGATTATTCCTATTATGAATATGATTGCAAGCAGAAGAAACCATTTCCCGTGTGCAGGGAGGATAAAAAGACGACCTATTATGACATACCAAAAGGCAAGTTTGGAACTGTAATGGAGGTCGCGAATGGCGGCCATATGAAAAAATGGGTACTGCTCACAAAGTACGAGGATGACGGCAGCGTTTACGCGCATGAGGTGGGGAGCGGGACTATTCAGAAAGCCGCCACTCACTATATCAACCGTTACAGCAGCGGGATGCAGATGATTTACGCGAGAGATTCTATTTATTATACAGAGCTGATGGATTATTGGTGGGATCCGTATGATGGAGAAGATGAGGGCAAGTGCCACTATGATATATGGCGCTATGATGGAAAAACAGGAGAGAATGAAATTCTTGTCAGGGAAGAACAATTTCGCGAGATGTATCCGAAGTTCCTGTACATTGAAGGGTTTTTCGCAGATGAATCACAGACGCTGTACGCGGTTCTTGAAATGGATGATGAGGATTCAGGAATGGCTAATTATAAAGCGGTGTCGATTTCTCTCTCCGGCGACGAACCGGAGATAAGGCCAATCGAGCCGCTGAATGAAGCTATATTTAATTCAGAAAGGGAATTTTGTGAGGTGCGCGGATTTGCCGGCGGGAAATGCTATTTTGAGACGAAAAAGTATTATGTCTGCGATCTTGCCACCGGTGAGGTGAAACGGGTGAAAAAGAAGGATCCGGAATACTATTTCTGGAAATGGTACTGGAATAGCTGATGGAGAATGAGAAACGGTTTTTCTGGCGTATCTACGCAACAAGGCGCTAGAGTGAATATAGTTTGTTTTGGAATGGAGATTAGCATGAAAAAGAGAGGAATAACGGGAATTTTACTGCTCGGCACGGCGCTATTTTTGACGGGCTGCGGCGCGTTTCATGGGGCGGGCAGCGAAGCTGGCGACGGGACGGCTGTCGCAGAGAGCGATGTCATGACGGATTCGGAAAAACGCAAAGTGGAATTTTGCCGCTATTTGTACCGTGACACGATGAACAGCCGGAATCTGTACCAGATCAAGAGAGGATCCACGCTGTTACAGTGCAGCTTGTCCGGGGAAGTGGAAAAGAGGTTTAAAAATCTGCCAGGTATGGACGAAAAAGCGCGCTCGGAGGCGGACCTGCTATATGTGAATGAGGAAGAAATTTTTTACAGAGTTTATAACGTCTATCCGTCTAGCGGGGAGAGACCAGAGGAATGGGAATGTTGGAGGATTCCTTTTAAGCGGGGCGAGAGCGAGCTGCTTTTTGACCAGGCGGAGAAAATGCCGTTACAGAACGTGACATGGATTTTATATGCGGACGAGCATACAATCTGCGCCTCGGAATCCATAGGCGGGACTGCCTTGCCGACCTATTTCGAGTATGACCGTGACAGGGGAAAATATCGCATACCGCCGATGGAAGAAGGGGGCGACTGGTATTGCAGTTTTGTCAATGGTGAATGGGAGAGCCCGGATGGCAGAACCTATATTATCTTCCGCGAGGGAGATGAGGATTTATTTGTTCACACGGCAGGTTCCGATAATCTGAAAAAATTACAGGACTGCTATGTGGAAAAGCCGGATGATGTCATCGGCGCCAACAGCATATTTATGGAAATAAGTGACATAAGTGATATTTCCTGGATTCATGATCTGGAAGGTGAAAAGGCGGCGGATCTGGCTATATGGTGCTATAATTGTGACACCGGGAATTTTTTCTGTCTTGCCAATGTAGATGAATTGGAAGCGGCCTTCGATATTGATTTGTCCGAATATATATTTTTCTACCCGGATCTGGCGGGAAATAAGGTGTATATGGAAGTGTCCAGTGATGAAGAAAGGGAGGATCGGGTTTTCAGTCTGCCGTTTTCCGGAGAGCATATATTCACGGAGGAAAAGCCGTTCAGGGAGCTGGTATCTATGGCGGAGGACGATCTGGCGTGCGTCATAGACATATGGAAAAATACTTGCTTTTTTGAGGTGGACGGCGATTCCGGCAGCGGTTACAGGGAGAAAAAGTATTGCTATAATTATGAGACCGGGGAATTGAAAAGGGTGAGAAAGGACGACGCCGAGGCGGTGTTCTGGGGAAATAATTAAATAGTCTTGACATAATCGGTGAAAGATAATATAATATGCTTAATAGAATGGAAACAAATAAACTATATTGTTAAGCATAAGGAGAGAAACCCAATGATTTACGATTATATCAAGGAGCATTATAAAGAGGCAGAGCCTATCTTCTTTTCAGATTTAGAGAAGGGGAGTATATCAAAATCAGCATTAAATCAGCAATTAAAGAAACTTTGTGAAAAAGGGCTGTTGCAGAAATATGATACAGGGATATATTTTTTGCCTAAAAAAACCCGATTAAAATCCGTAATAGGTCCCAATGCCGATATGGTAGCGAGATATCGATTCATTTCCAGAGGCGACAATGTAGATGGCTTTTACGGTGGAAATTCATTTGCAAATCAGTTGGGAATTACAACGCAGGTTCCTATGGTGGTAGAGATTATAAGCAATAACACCCATTCTTCCAACAGAGAAGTCAGAATTGGGGACAGAAGATTTTATGTGCGTCGGCCAGTTGTACCGGTAACTAAAGAAAATGTATATGTTTTGCAGATGTTGGAGCTGTTGAAAAATCTCGATGTATATTTGGATTATTCGTATGAAGTGGCCCGGGATAAATTCGCTGAATATATAACGGTTCACGGAATTAAGAGAAGCGATGTAAATCTCTATATTAGAAAATATCCAGTAATTATATTTAAATATTATTATGAATTGGAGCTTGACTATGTACTTGCATAAAGAGGATAAAGAATTATTTCGAGATATAATTTTGATGACTTTACAAAAACTGGGTATAAGCGAAGATATTGTGAAAAAGGATTATTATGTCACATTGATTTTGAAAAAAGTTGAAGTTTTCGACGGGTGGTTTTATTTTTTGAATCCGGGGAAAATG
>CANPZR010000297.1 GCA_947589175.1 uncultured Lachnospiraceae bacterium
GTATCTTTTGATCAACTGGATATGGTATGCGAGTGCACGCCGAAAATTTATATCAATTACGAGACGGCGAAACAGATCGATTTTGAGATCTCATTTGAAAATTTGCAGCTGGTAGACACGATCTACCGATGATAATACGGGAGGCACAAGGAAAATGTTGATTTTGGAGAGGTTTAAGGAACAGGCAGAGAAAAATCCAGAGCATGCGGCGCTGACTTTTAAAGAGAAGACATTTACATACCGGGAACTGGATGAGATAACAGACCGGCTGGCGGCCGAGCTGCAGAGGAGGGGGATCGGAAAGGGCGATGTGGTATCGGTCCTCATTCCCCGCTGCGAGCACATCGCCATTGCCCCTCTGGGCATATTGAAGGCCGGGGCGGCCTACCAGCCCATGGATCCGGGCTATCCGATCCGTCGCATTCAGTACATGGCAAAGGACGCGGGGAGTTCCCTGATCATCGCGGCGAGAGACCTGGCCGGGCTGACGGAGGGGATTTCGGCGGAGCGAATGGATATGGAGGACATCGAGGGGCTGCCGGAGGCGGACGGGTTTGAGCCGCCGGAAATTTTTCCGGAGGATCTGTTTGTCATTCTCTACACCAGCGGATCGACCGGCGAGCCCAAGGGATGTATGCTGGATCACAGGAATCTGGCGTCCTTCGCGGACTGGTACGTGCCGTATTACGGTGCGGACGCCTCGTGCCGGATGGCGACCCACGCGAGCTTTGTTTTTGACGTCTCCATGATGGAATTGTATATGCCGCTGACGGCGGGAGCGGCCGTCTATATCGTGCCGGAGGAAATCCGCACGGATTTGGCTAAGCTCAATGAATTTTTTGAGAAAAACGGGATTACCCATACGTCTCTGACGACCAGGCTGGGACGGCAGTTCGCGGAGAGGATGGAAAATCATTCCCTGCGCCATCTGACGGTGGCAGGTGAGGCGTTAGTGCCCCTTGAGCCCCCTAAAAATTATCAGCTGCACAACGGATACGGTCCCACGGAGGGGACGATTCTTCTGACGGCGTGTCCGGTGGACCGGTACGATCCGGAGGGAGTTCCCATTGGAAAGCCTCTGACGGATGTGGAAATTTATATATTGGACTCGGAGGGGAGAAGGCTTCCTGACGGGGAGACGGGAGAGCTGTGCGCGGCGGGTCCCCACATTACAAGGGGATACCGGAACAAGCCGGAGCAGACGGCTCTCGTCTATGAGAAAAATCCCTTCTCGCAGCGGGAGGGATTTGAGACGCTGTACCATACCGGGGATCTGGCGTATTACAACGAGGACGGACTTTTGATGTATAAGGGACGGGCGGACCGCCAGGTGAAAATCCGGGGATTCCGCATTGAGATGTCCGAGGTGGAGGAAGTGCTGCGCCGGTTCGAGCCGGTGCGGGACGTGCTGGCGGCTCCCCAGAAGCTGGGGACGGAGACATATCTGACGGCGTATTATGTCTCGGACGGTGAGATCGCGGACGAGGATTTTGTACAGTTTTTGAAGGAAAATGTGCCGGATTACATGATCCCCTCATTTTTTGTGCGGCTGGAAAAAATACCGCTCAACACCAATGGAAAGGCGGATCTGTCCAAGCTTCCCCTTCCCGACAGGGACAGGCGGAGAGGGGAGTATGAGCCGCCGCAGACACCGGAGGAACAGAGGATTGCCGGGTATTTTGGCGAGCTTCTGGGAGTGGAGCGTGTGGGGAAAAACGACCACTTTTTGAGGCTGGGCGGCCATTCGCTGATGGCGGCGGAGCTTTTATTCCGGATGGAGAGGGATTTTTCATGCCATCTGAGCATGGGGGAGATCCTGACTCATCTGACGGTGAAGGAGTTGGCGGAATGCGTGGTTCAGAGCCGGTCGCGGGAGGCGGAGGAGGCTTTCGCGGCTGCCGAGGTGGGCGAGGTGCTGGAGAACGGCGTCTACTGCGGCCCGCCCTCGGCGGCGCAGAGAAGGATGTACACGGCCGAGTCCCTGTGCGAGGAGGGGGATTTCAGCTATCACCTTCCGGTGATTCTGCATGTAAAGGGTGGTTTTTCGGGGCTGTCCGGCAGGGAGGACGCGGCCTGTATCCTGCAGGAGATGTTTTCGCGCCATGACAGCATGCGGACGGAATTTGGCTTTCGGGCGGGCGACCTGGTGCAGAGGATCCTGCCAGCGGATGAGGCGTGGATCTGGCAGGCCGTGGAGGACTCCTGCGTGTCCGGCCTCGTTCCCTTTGACATGGAGAGGGCGCCGCTGTTTCACTGGAGCGTGAGCGAAAAGGACGGGGAGCTGCAGGTTTTCTTTGACTGGCATCACAGCATCAGCGACGGTATCAGCATGGAGCTGTTCTGCCGGGAGTTTATGGAGCGTGCGGCGGGAAATTCTGTTCCTTCCGGCGAGGAAGAAAAATATTCTTACCGAGATTTTTCCCAGTGGGAGGCCTGCCAGGATAAAGAGAAGGAGAGGCAGGCGTGGGCGGATCATTTCCCGGATGGTCTGCCGGTGCTGAATCTGTGCCTCGACCACATGCGCCCGGCCGTGCCGGATCACCGGGGAGAACATGTGAAAATTTATCTGGGAGGCGAGGAGGCGGAGCGGATTCGCCAGGTGTGCAGGCAGTATGCCGTGACGGAGTATCATTTTCTGCTGGCGGCCTTTTTCCTCCTGTTGAAAAAATATACGAATCAGAATGAGATCGGGGTGGGGACGGTCATGTCCGGGCGGACGCGTGGGGCATGGAGCCGGGTTACCGGCATGTTTGTCAATACGCTTCCAGTCATGGCAAGGACGAAGGGCAGCGAGAGCTTTGCGCAGCTTCTGTCACAGGTGAAGGATGAGATGCTTTTTACCATGGCGCACCAGTCCTGCCCGTTGGAGGATATTGCGGAGGAAATCGGAGAGGGGCGCACCCCTTCCGGGAACCTTCTTTTTGACGTGCTGTTCAGTATGCGGGGAGAGGCGGAGCCCGTCTATGAGTCGGGGAATGTAAAGGCGGAAATGGAAGAAATCAACACGGATACGTCCATGTATGATATTACACTGGAGGCCGCGTCCCGCCAGGGCTGCTATGAGTTTGATTTTGAGTACCGCAGCGAGCTGTTTGATAGAGAGCTGATGCAGGTGATGGCGGAGCATTATCTCGCTCTTGTGAAAAGCTGCGCGGCGGATCCGGGGCAGAGGCAGGAGGCGGTTTCCTGCCTGGCGGAAGGCGAAAAGGAGAAGCTTTTGACGGATTTTCAGGGGGGAACGCATCCGTTTTCCGGCCGCACGGTGGTGGAGAGATTCCGGGAGCACGCGTCCCAAAATCCGGAGCGGACGGCGCTTATTTTCGGGGACGGACAGATGAGCTACCGGGAGT
>CANPZR010000298.1 GCA_947589175.1 uncultured Lachnospiraceae bacterium
ATGAAAAGAGGGAAAATCGTTCGGATGGTATTAGTAGTCAGCGCGCTGCTGCTGTTGTTTTCCGCAGGGCTCAACTGTATGGCGCACCGCAGGATGCGGGCGGAGTCGTACGTGCACGCGGAAAATCTGTATACGGTGGGCATTGTGAGAAAGCTGGACTACGCGATTGGCTTTGGAAAGCCCCTGGAGAAGTTCTACGGGCTGGATCTTCTTCTGAATAACGCGACGGATCTGTCGGACCACATTCTGTCGGCCGAGGTGCGGGACAAAGCGGGAAACACGATTGTTTCCACCGAGGGTGACGATGCGGAAGCCGCCTGGGATCAGGTGGAGCAGAGCAGCGAGGGGGAGGATTACCAGATCAAGCAGGATGGTATCTATACCTTTGTGAATTTTGAGGCGGGACAGATCGTGCTGCGCCTGGACAGGGGGCAGTTGGATTCGGATATGCAGGAGTATATCCTGCGGATGGTGAAGATGTTTCTCGCCATTTTGGCCGTAATCGCCGCGGCGCTTATAATCTATTACATTGTGAGCCGCATCGCGAGCGGGAAAAAGGAGGCCAGCCTAAAGCAGATGAAAATTCTGAGCCTGGTCCTCTTAGTAGGCGGCCAGGTGGTACTGGGAGCGTACGCCACGGTGTATGACGCGGTTTCATATCAAAATTCGGTGGGCGAGATTTCCCAGTCCGTCGCCCGGGTGGTCCAGTCCGACATCAATGAGGTGTTAGACAAGGGTATGAAGTATTCGGAGCTTGCCAAAATGGACGAGTACCTGAATAATCTGTGCGGCGAAATACAGGAGCTGTCCGGCATGGAGCTGGCGGAGGGCGAAGCGGGAGAGCAGGAGAACGGATCGGCCCTCTACGCGCTCAGCCTGCGGGACTCGGAGGCGGGCGAAGTCGCTCTTCGGACCTCCACGAACGCCGCGCTTGTGAGAAATAAGATGATCAATCACATCATTGACACCGTCATTATCATTATGGTGACGATCTTTGTCAGCCTGGAGATCATCGCGTTTATCACAGGACACCTGAAGGAGAGGAAAAACAGGGTAGAGGGCGAGCTCTACTTCCCGGGCTTCCGGCTCTTTGTATTTGTGTCGGGCATTGCCTTTTCCCTGGACAGCGGGTTCGTTTCCGTGCTGAGCCGCCAGCTCTATGAGCGGATGGCGCTGTCGGACTCCATGTCGTTTCTCAGCGGTATGCCGAACACCCTGCAGTCTCTCGCGATTGTGATCGGGCTTTTCGGGTGCGGCTCCTTTATCTCCAGGCTGGGGGCGAGAAAGACCCTCCTGTTCGGCGTGGGCATGGGCGTTCTCGGCTACATATTGTGCGCCGTTTCCGTAAACCTGCCGATCTTTATTGCCGCGCGCTTTATTTTCGGATTCTGCGACGGGCTGGTGATCAACACGATCCGCCTGTACGCGTCGTCCCAGAAATCGCAGGAGATGCACAACAAGATTCTGGTCACGTATTTTGCCGCGATCAATCTGGGAATCTGCTGCAGCGTCGTCATCGGAGGTCTGGTGGCCGACGTGACCAGCTATACGGCCGTGTTTGTGCTGGGCGCGGTTCTCGGAATCGTCTGCCTGTTCTTCATCGGCTTTTCCGGGTTTACGGATCAGAAGGGCGGCAGCCGGATGTCGTTTACCGGCGCGGTACGGCAACTGCGCTATCGGAGCGTGGTTGTTTTCATGCTGTTTCTGGTGGTTCCAATCTACATCGCGCCGATGTTTGTGGAGTACACCTTTCCGCTGTTCGGAGATGAGATCGGATTTTCCAACTCGCTTGTGTCGGGCTGTCTGATGCTGAATTTCCTGATTATCGCGTATCTGACAGATCCGATTTCGGAGTGGGTCAACAAGCGCATCCGCCCCAGGACGGCCATTGTGCTCTATGTCTTTTTGCAGGCGGCCAGCATTGGCCAGTTCGTGGTTTTCGCGACGGCGTGGTCGGCGATCCTGGCTCTGGTGCTCACCAGCCTCTGGGACTGCTTCGGCATGGTGGTGATCGATTCGGTATTGGACGATGTGAAGGGAACGACGGGAGAGCAGAATACGCTGCTGCAGATGATTTTTGGAAAGGCGGGCGTTGTGCTCGGCCCGGTTCTCGTGACGGCCAACCTGGCGTCGGGCGCCGCGAAGGCGACGGGCTCCGTCGTAATCATCCTGTTAGCGGGCGTGGTTCTGTATATGATTTTTGACGCTCTTGTGTGCAAAAAAGAGAGGAGTGTGAAGCAATGAAGAAAAGATGGATCGGAATGATGTTACTTGTTCTCGCGGTGGGAATCATGTCGGTCACGGCCTACGCGGTGACACAGGAAAATGACGACGCGGCCGGGACGGGAACGATACGGATCGGCTACGCCCAGTCGGATGAATATTCCTCTTATGCCCAGCAGCTTCTTCTGCTGGCGGAAAAGCTGGAGGAGGAGGGAAGCATCCAAAAGGGCTTCTCCGAGAGATACGAGGGCGTGAATTACGACAGTGAGTTTGAGGCGGGAGATACGGTCAAATTGTGGAAGGATATATGCGAAAATAACGTGGAGGGCGCGACGTACCAGTTTGTGGAGAACGCGTTTTTCGACATGGACCTGACGCCGGAGAAGGAATATGAAAAAATGGTGAACCGGGACGACGTGGACCTCACGCTGGTCATGGGGACGGCGCCCGGCACCTATTTCCGTCAGCATGAGAAGAAAAATAAATACATGGTGCTGCTGGCGGCGGATCCCATTGCCTCCAATATTGTGAAGAGCGAGATGGAGCGGTACGACGATCTGTCCTACGCGCTGGTCGATACCACGTCCTATCAGCGCCAGTTGGAGGCGGGACACCGGATGCTGGGCTTTAAGAAGCTGGGCATCGTGTACGAGTTTTCCAGGGACGCCTATGAGTACACGGCGGTGGACACGATTCGCGAGATGGGGAAAAAGCTGGGGTTCGAGGTTGTCGAGGGCTATGTGGATGAGCCGGTCTCGGCGAAGGACGAGGCGCGGTATTACAGGGAGCTGAAAAAGGCGTACCGGGAGTTAGTGGATCAGGGCATTGACACCCTTTATATTACGGTGGCGTCGATTGATTATCCCAAAAAGCTGAAAGAGCTTCTGAACGACTGCATCATTCCCAGCAAGATCCCCACGCTGGCGCAGGACGACGTGTCGCCGGTGGAAAATGGCGCGCTGTTCGGCGTGTCTCTGGTGGACTATGAGGAACAGGCGGATTTTCTGATCGGGCAGCTGGACCGCTACGTCAAGGAGGGAGTATCTTTTGATCAACTGGATATGGTATGCGAGTGCACGCCGAAAATTTATATCAATTACGAGACGGCGAAACAGAT
>CANPZR010000299.1 GCA_947589175.1 uncultured Lachnospiraceae bacterium
ATACCGCAAATTTTAGATAACGGTAAAATTGAATTATATGAAAAGTGGCAATGGTTAAATGGAGATAAATCGGAGGGTGAATCTGTTGTTGGTGAAGGTTCTGAATTGCTTTTGCTTACGGACGGAGATAAACTTATTTCATTCTGTACATTTGCTAAGAAAGATGAGATCATATTAACAGAATATTCTCCATGGAAAGCATTTATGGAGGCTCATCAAGAGTATATGTAAAACAGATCAAATGATAAATTCTCGTTTAGAGTAAAATGCTAGAAAGGAAATAATAATATGAGTAGTGAAATATTTACAATAGAAAACATAGTTAGTTTAGTGAAGCCGATTGCCCAAAAGTATCAAGTGGATCAGATATATTTATTTGGTTCTTATGCAAGAGGAGAAGCGGGAATAGATAGCGATCTGGATTTTTTGGTATATGGGGGAGAAAAATTTAAACTCACTATGATTTTTGCACTTGCCGAGGACTTGCGTGAAGTTTTGGAAAAGAAAGTGGATGTATTTGAGATCCATGAAATCAATCCAAATAGTGAATTTTACAATACCATTATGAAAGAGAGGCTACTTGTGGCATGAAATATTCAGTGGGCGATGATTGCCGGAGTTAGGCATCGATTAGTTCATGATTATGATGGAACGAATTGGAATATTATAGCTGATGTGGTTTTTGATGAGCTGCCCATTTTGATAAATCAACTGAAAGAAATACTTGATGCAGAAAAGCTGTAAAAGAAAATAAACTCTTACCAACGGCGAGAGCCAAACCTATGGAACTGCCGTTGATGTCGTTCTCTGGTAATATCAAATAAAAAGGAGTATCTAATCAAGAATAGATAGCTAATTTGGGAAACTTTCGATGTGATTGAAGGTTTTGTCAGGATAAAAAGGAGGAGGAACGATATATGGATGTACTGGACTTTATACATGATAAGTTTTCACAAGATTGTGCAATCGGCACGGTGATTCATCTCGTCATGGCGCATTATGATTTGTCTGCGGAAGAAGCGCAGAATAAGGTTGATGAATATTTTGAAATTGTGGAAACGATGGATAATCAAAAGAAAACAATCGGATAGAAACATTTCTTCCCTTTCACCTGTGGGTATATGGAAAAGGGATTCGTCATTGGCATCCCGTTTCATCCAGAAGTAACGTAGATCAAAAAATGGGATTGAGGGATAAGGATATGTAGGAGGCCGCATATGGGTAAAGATAGGCTTTTAGAACTGATCGCCAAGATCAATACAACAGATGAACACTTTATCGTAAGTACCGAAACGACCAGTTGGAAGGCATACCGGGAGGCGGAGACTCTGACTGACCCGGGGCTTTTCCCTCTTTTGCAGGAAATCATTGAAGAGCATGACGGCAAGAAGGAAGATGAGTGTGAGATACGAAAGGCTGCTTATTTCATCTTTGGTCATCTGCTGCAGGTCTCTTTTAAGGAGGATGCATGCGCCTTTTTCCTGCGCCGACTGAACACTGAATCGGATGAATATATCCTCGGAGACATGCTAGATTGGGTGCATGATTGGTGGCGACTGTCGGGAAAAACGATACCCACTGGTTCGGATATCTCCAGCATCCTCACATTGGCAAAAGACATTCGTGATTCAGTACGGCACAAAGCAATTTATGCTTTGGTCGCCTGTCCGGGAGAGGAAAGCAGAGATATCCTGCGTTATTATCTTCTTCAGGATGATGAAAAGGCTTATCAGTATGAGATTTATTATGCGAATATCGCCATGCAGGGCGTTGGCGAGCCAGAGGACGTTCCTTTACTGGAGCGATTTCTCAAAAGCCGCCGTCCAGACATAAAGCTTACGGCTCAATACGCAATTCAGTATATTCAGGAACGTAACCGCCTATAAAAGAAAATTCCCATTTGTTCAACCAACATTTCTTCTAAAGGGGGATTATATGCTTGTAGGAATAAAGAAAAAGCCACACTTATCAGTATGACTTTTGAATCGAAGTGCATACAAGCTATTCAAGCGGTTCATCTATTGCCAGAACATTTAAGGCACATCCAGATCGGAAACCTCAACTAAGATACATTCTTTTGTTTTTGTAAACAAAACAGGATATACTGCTTGCATTTTATTTCCTCCTCGCATTTAGGTTCATTCTAAATTCTATGCTTTTGAATCATATAAGAAAACTTTCATGCCACTCCGAATCCTTTTTTAGTTTAACACAAGATAGCGAGTATTTCTATATATTTTTAGTTTAGAGAGAATTAAACGAATTTTAGGAAATGGTTGAAATGTGATGTTAGAAATGATATATTGATAACATGGCGAAAGCCATAGGAAAGTACCCATGACAGAGTGGTAGCCTCCCAACGTTTAATGACTGGCTTGCCGGAATGCAGAACGTACATAGTATGTTAGAGGGGAGCTGTCAGTTCATCATACATGGCGTTGAATAATTAAACAAATCAGGATTTGGAGGATGATGCAGTATGGAAGAAACGATAGAAAAAATAGTAAATATGTTGAATGAGAAAAAGTACACCTTAGAGGATATCAAAGAATTGGAAAAAAGGGAATTGCCCCATCTTGCCGAACCTACCGTGAAAAAAGTAGTGGATTTGCTTGCAGAAAGAAAGTACAGTGAAATCTTTGAGATTGTTGAGATGGCCTCATGGCCAGTTGACCCTAACACGGAAGAAATGTCAACATGGACAGTTGAGGATTTACAGGAAGCGGTGGATGGTTTTCTGGAACTGAATGAACTGCCATATATGGATAAATTTGGCGTTCCCTGTGATTTTCATCCACAGTATGAGTATCATCAGCTTTCTTGCATTTTATATAGGGATGGTAGGGGATTTTCTGCTGATTACGGTTTGACTACGGATGGTGAATTAAATGACCTGACTTTGCAGATGGAGTTTTTATTCACGGATGCAAACACCATAAACCCCATATTATTGGGTGTTCATGTAATGTAATAAGCAGTTAATATACAGGTTGTATTGTAACTGGCTTAATGTCAGAATGAAAAATTCCCATTTGCCTAGGAGAGAATGATAAAATGGAAACTGCAATGAACGATTCGATAAACATCGCCCTGCTTCAAATCACGCCTACGGGGAGCATTGAGCGAAATATGGAAAAAGGCGTTCGATGCTGCAAAGAAGCCAGTGTGCGGGGCGCGGACATCGCCCTGTTCCCAGAGATGTGGAGCAGCGGGTATGCCATCCCCCATGATACAGAGAAGCTAGACGCGCTGGCCGTTCCTGCGGACGGAGAATTTGTCATGCGCTTTGCGGCGCTGGCCAAAGAGCTCGAAATGGCCATCGGCATCACCTTTTTGGA
>CANPZR010000300.1 GCA_947589175.1 uncultured Lachnospiraceae bacterium
ATCATATTGAAGGGCGTGGTCAGGGAGTATGAATCCTACAGTTATTCAGAAATCATGGATTTTATTGAGGCGGATTCTATCACTAGTTCCGAGTTCGTATCACCGGGACACAGCGACATAGACAACCGCATTGTAGGCGATGACAAAGAGTTTATAGCCCTGCGGGAGAAGCTTTCCCAGTTTGACGCTAAGTTCCGGGCATTAAACCCAGAGCTGTCGGAGAAGGACATCACCGTGAACCTGCATATAGACATCGAGCCGCAGAAGGAATACAAGCCGGGGTATCCCATTGAAAAGAGAGGGATTTACTATCTGGCGCGGGAACTGTCGTCCCAGTTATCACTGGTGACGGAGGACACGAATTATAGCAGCTTGTCGAAATGCTATTCCATTTGGATTTGTAGGGACGGTGTGCCAGAAGATGAGCAGTTCAGCATTTCCGTCATTGAGATGAGAAACACTCGGAATTATGGGAAATGTCATCCGGAGAAGAAGAATTACGACTTGCTGACGCTGGTAATCATCCGGCTGGGAGATCAGATGTTTCGTGAGATGGAAAACGATGAGAAAGAAAAGGCAGGAGAGTATGCGGACAAGAATGGGATGCTGGAATTTTTGCACGCCATCATGTATCCGCACAAGGACAATTTTTTGGAAACAGTAAAAAAGTACATAGATTTTTCGGAGAATGAAGAGCTCTGGAGGGAGGTAGATAAAATGACGGGACTGGGGATGAAAATCGGAGAAGAGTGCTATAGTCAGGGCTGGGATGAGGGTCGCCAGTCGGGCTGGGACGAGGGCCATCAGTCGGGCTGGAATGAGGGTCAGGAGGCAGGCGAGGAGAGAGAAAAAAGGAGCGTTGCGTTTCGTTTGTTTGAGAGAAATCAATCATTAGAAGATGTCAGCAGCATTATAGACCGGCCTATGGAATATACGATGGAGCTCCGCCAGGAGTATGAGCGCAAGGTGCATGAGGAGTCGAAGTACGGAGAGAAATTTTAAAGAACGACCAAGGAGGCAACATTTATGAAAATAAAAAAAGCCCTGTTTAGGGCAGCTGCCTGTATTTTTACAGTAATTTTAACAATCTTTGCCGCAGGCTGTTCCCTAACGGAACTAGATTTTTCCGATTCCACAAGTCCGCTTTCACAGATTGAGGAAAAAGCGTCTGCCGCCCTTGACGACATACCGGCATTTTCCGGCGATCCCTATGTAACCATTCACGACAATATTCCTGAATTTTCAGAGAAGGATTTGACTGCAACATCATTTGAAACATACAGCGAACTGGATTCTTTGAAAAGATGCGGCACGGCATATGCGTGCATCGGAACCGATCTGATGCCCGACGAAGAGCGCGGATCCATCGGACAGATCAAGCCTTCCGGCTGGCATTCTGTCCGGTATAATTTTATAGACGGAAAAAGTCTTTACAACCGATGTCATCTGATCGGATACCAGCTGACAGCTGAAAACGCCAATAATAAAAATCTAATCACTGGTACGCGCTACCTCAATGTAGAAGGGATGCTCCCCTTTGAAAACAAGGTGGCCAACTACATAAGAGAAACAAAAAATCATGTCCTGTACCGGGTCACGCCGATTTTTGAGGGCAGTAATCTGGTTGCCAGCGGCGTTCATATGGAGGCCATGTCTGTTGAGGACGACGGCGAAGGCATCCGGTTTAATGTATATTGTTACAATGTACAGCCCGGCGTCAGTATAGATTATGCGTCCGGCGACAACCATCTGGATAGTACGGCGGACGCGACTTCGGAACCAGACGATGGAAAGCAGCCGGCAAATAAAAAAATCACCTATATTTTAAACACAAATGGGAAAAAGTTCCATACCCCATCCTGTCCCAGCGTAAAAACAATAAGCCCCAAAAACAGAAAAGAATACACGGGCACAAGGAAACAGGTAACCGCTATGGGATACGATCCGTGCGGGCGCTGCCGCCCCTAGTGCAATTATATTGCATATCGTATTTCCGATACGGGTTTCGCCGCGGCTTTATATTTCAGATTGCAAGAAATCAAATGAAATGATACAATATAGGCATAAATATTGTTGGCTGAAGAATGGGGCGTGGATGTGCGCTCTGCCATATAAAAATGTTCAGGAAAGAGAGGAGATTTACCATGTTTCACTACGACTACAAAACGCAAAATACATGTTCCCAGCTCATCAGCATGGACTTGGATGGAGATGTGGTGCACAATGTATGCTTCATAGGAGGATGCAATGGGAATTTGAAGGCGATTCCCCGGCTGATTGAGGGCTGGACGGTAGAGGAGATTGCCGGAAAGCTGTCCGGCGTGATCTGCGGGCGCAGGCAGACTTCCTGCGCGGATCAGCTGGCAAGGGCAGTTCGCGAGGCCTATGAGGCCGAACTGCAGTCGGGAGAGCAGCAGGCCGAAGAAGCGGAAAATGCGGGAGGCAGCTTGGCATGAATCAGGAAGTACGGCACGATTCGAGAGACAGTGATGAGGCGGATCTGGGGGATCCGCTCAAACTTAAAAATCAGATCTGTTTCCCTCTCTATGCCTGCGCAAAGGAAGTTGTGAAGGCATACAAGCCTTATCTGGATGAACTGGATCTCACCTACACGCAGTATATTACCATGATGGTGATGTGGGAGCACAGGGAGCTGCGGGTGAAGGAAGTCGGCGGATATCTGTATCTCGATTCCAGCACGCTGACGCCGCTTCTTAAGCGTCTGGAGGAAAAGGGATATGTGACCAGGCGCCGCTCCACGGAGGATGAGAGGGATCTGATTGTTTCCATAACAGACGAGGGTTGGGCGCTGCGGGAGAGGGCGCTGACAGTGCCCCGGCGGATCGCGTCCTGTGTGGACATTGAGCCGGAGAAGGCGCGGTTTCTCTATGATATCCTGTATGAGCTGTTAGGTAAGTTAGGTTGTGAATAATAAGCCTGATAGCTTATCGTCTCACATTGGATGGACGGATGAGGATTAAAATGATGGAATAGAGATGAAAAGAGGAGGTTGACAGGAAAATGGGCGATGGCATGCTGCATATGGATCATATAACGCTGGGCGTGTGTTACTATCCCGAGCACTGGCCGGAGCAGATGTGGGAGGACGATCTGCGGCGGATGAGAGAGTGCGGGATCGAGATAATCCGTATTGCGGAATTTGCATGGAATAAATTTGAACCGGAGGAGGGTGTTTTCACCTTCGATTTTTTTGACCGTTTTCTCGAACTGGCGGAGCGGGAGGAAATGAAGGTGATTTTCTGTACGCCGACGGCGACGCCGCCTCTGTGGCTCAGCGAGAAATATCCGGAGATTCTCAACG
>CANPZR010000301.1 GCA_947589175.1 uncultured Lachnospiraceae bacterium
ATTTTTCCCAACAGAAAGGTCATAAATAAATTGATAATACGGAACCAACTCCGTATCATCCTGACGCCCCGTTTTATCTTTTGTAAGAAGAACTTTTTTATAATCTTCAGGAAGAATCTCAAAATGCGTATCTGCAATTTTTTTATTTGCCGTTGAAATTTCAATAGCTGTCAGACGACTATTGCTTACATAATCAATCTCCCTTTCTTCCGAATCATGATATTCAAAACAGCCCGTTTGGGGGAGCAGTCCTCTTGTGTGACATTCTACAATGCTTCCGAGCAGCGCGCCGGGAAATTGGTCTGGCATATAATCTCCAAGCAAATCTTTCACTATATCCGCATAAAACATAGGATAGCTTATACATATATTGATTTTTCGCATGACATCCGGTTTTGTCAGGTCATCATTGTGGTCGGAAAGCAGCCTTTGGCAGACATACGGATTTGCAGAAAAATCATCTGTAACATAGGTTGTTGTAATAAGTCCGCAGTTTGTGAGAAACTGCAGGCATTGTTTAATCTGACGCGCGTCCATATTTCTGAAATTTCTGTATCTTTCTCCAATAATGCCGTCAATTCTTTTTTGGAGTTCTTCATCCCCGATCTGCAAATATTCATCCGAAAAAATATGCGTAATTGTATCCTTTAAAACATGTGAGCTTGCAAAGGACTGATAATTTGTATGATTATGCAGTGTAATCAAAGAAGCATACAAAACATCCAGCAGCATCTCCGCACTTATGTCCGAACAATCATTTTCAAAAATTATTTCAACGGCCTTCTGATTGGAAAGAACCGTTTCATCAAGACAGCCCTGCAAATAATCCTTTGTACTGGTAAATTCTGAATAAAATTCCCTTGTGCCGGTAATAAAATCCTGATATGTCCGGGCAGAAACTTCTGTTATTCCCTTGTAGGCAAGCCACTCCGGATAACTTAGAAAATCAGCTGTAATAAATGACGCGTTTCCCGCAAAGGCTCTGTGTCCCCAGCAATCCAGCGCTTTGGACTGGCTTCCCGCAAACACAATTTTTGTATTTGTATTTTTCACATCCGAGAACGCTCCTGCCATTTCCGCAATCTCCTTGTCAGGGAAATGCAGATATGTTGCTTCATCTATCAAGTACACGATTTTTTTATTATTTTCTATATCGTTTCTGACTTGCTTCATGAATTTTATTTTTTCAATATCACTTTCAAAATCCTTTTTAACATCCACATATACTGCCTCTTTTATAGAACTTTCAAGCTGCTTCATACATATGCTTTTCCCACATTTTCTTGCCCCCAAAACAAAACTTACGGCGCTTTTCTCAATCGCCTTTTCTGTTTCATAATAAAAGTTTCTTTTAAATGGATATTCTCTCATTATATTTCCCATAATCTATACCTTCCCTTCTTCTCTATCATTCGGAAGTACCTTTATTTTATTTGAATCCTTCTGTTTTAAAATAATTCGACTCTCTCCAGCAAAAAATCCAGCAGCCTACAATGAAATATCCCTGTATCATCATAATAACTGTGCGGAATATCATGCCGTATGATAATTTTCTTAAAAAAATCCTTTGTGAGAAGCAGCGAGCGAATCTCCGCATCGGACTTTTGCTCTGTATCCATGCGGAAAGCCGATTGAATATAAACCCTCCTGTCCGCGTCATTCACCACAAAATCAATCTCTTTTTGCACATTGCGCCCATCAGCGCGATCCACGACCACACCCACATCAACGGAATACCCTCTCCGAATAAGCTCATTATAAATCATATTTTCCATCAGGTGGCCCGGATCATACTGTCTGTAATTCAGTCTTGCATTTCTAAGTCCCATATCTGTGTAATAATATTTATTGGGGAACTTAAAATAACTTTTCCCCTTCACATCATATCTTCGTGCCTGCGAAATCAGAAACGAATCCATGATGTACTGCACATAATTTGAAACCAGAGCGGGATTGACCTTTTCATTTTTCATGCCCGCAAGCGCACCCGCAATATTAGCCGGATTCGTCAGCGAGCTGATCTGGGAAGCCAGAAAATCAAGAATATCATTCAGCAAATCCTCACGCTCAATATTATGACGCTCTACAATATCCCGGATATACAGCTCGCGGTACAGATTTACAAGATATTCTTTTTTATCCTTAACATCCTCCAGCGCGGTAATCCTCGGCAGCCCTCCATAGAGCATATACAGATCCAGCGCCTTCTGCTCATCATCACCGGCTGCTGAATAAAATTCCTTAAAGGAAAGCGGAAATACATGAATCTGTGACGCTCTCCCGCGAAACTCCGTTGCAATGTCACTTGACAGCCCCTTAGAATTGCTTCCAGTAACATAAACATCTAAATTTTTATATGCTTTCAATTCATTCAGCATATCATAAATTGTGACCTCTATACCGCCGTTGTCCTGATCGACTACTTTGCCTGTCAGCTGCACCTCATCAATAAAAAGATAAAATTTCGTTTCCTTGTTCGCCGTGACTACGGACTCCACATATTCACACAGCATAATCGGATTTCTATATTTATAATATCGGCGCTGGTCTAGTTCAATCCGAATTATCTGTTCTTCTTTTACTCCCTTTTCAAGAAGATACTGATAAAATAATTCGAAAAGCAGCACCGATTTGCCGCACCGACGAATACCGGTGATAACTTTGATTTCTCCGTTCCACATTTTGCGGATTATGTTTTTCAAATAAAAATCTCTGCTTATCATACGGATCACCTCGAACTTGCGTCGTAATGGACGCTTCTTTTACTTATAGTATAACGCATAAAAAGAAAGATATCAATCTTTCTCGAAAAATATCAATCTTTCTTTTTTATATTCCTCAACCAGACGGTCATAATCCTCCAGATATTTTTTTAATTTATCATCATCTTTTCCCTTAACCAATCTCCGCTTTCCTTTGCAGAGAAGATAATAGGTCGTTTTTTCTCCCTCCTCCATGATTGTAAACTCCCTGTAAGGCTGCGTTATTTTCCCGGTTAAATCCGGAATACTCGCAACCAGTCTGGCGAGCTCGTCCAGTTTAAAACGCTCAATGGACATATCCAGCTCCCTAATATGGCTGTCGGCCAGACACAGATAATCACTATCCCTGATTTTTTCTCCCCACCACCCGAAGTGCGTAACCGAGCTGCGCGTCAGGGGGTCTAAGCTATCTATTTCCATATTGGACCAGACATTATTTCCTATGGAAAAATAATCCAGGCGCGGTCGCAACCTCCTCAATCGAGTGCAATCGGGTAAAATCATAAATTGCCAGCCCCTTTAACTCTTTATTATTTTTCATATTCCA
>CANPZR010000302.1 GCA_947589175.1 uncultured Lachnospiraceae bacterium
CGGTTTCATGAATGTGATTTTTTAACAAGCGTGAACCGCAGCTTCGTCTTATTGCCCGCGTTGTCCATGACAACAATCCGGTTTACGCCCTCATCATGCACCGTATACCACCAGTAATCGGGCCGCTTTTTCTTTTTTCCATTGATCTTGACCCAGGCGATCCCGCAATCCGTATCCTTGGCTCTGAAATACACCCGGTTCCGGTGATAGGTCTTGCCGTCCTTGACTCCCTTGATCTCCGGCTTTTTCTTGTCGATGAAAAATGAGACCGTCCTGCGCTCGCCATTTCTCGCCTTTAAAAACAACGTGTGCTGTCCGTGTTTTTTGAACACGGCGCCGCTCTTAATCTTCTTTCCCTTGTACGTAGCGGATGAGACGCCCTTGAATCTCACTTTTTTATTCTTTCCGTACGTCTCTCCCTGGGTAACTCCCCTCACCGTGATGCCCGACTTGCACCGCACGTCCAGAACCGGCGGCTTTCCGGACATGGGGATGTTCCATGTGACCTTTTTAGGATTCTCGCTGTCAATCTCGCCTCCGGCATTGGCCCTCTTAATGTCATAGGCAAAGGTCACGCTGTATGTAAAATAACTCTTTGCCAGTCTCCGCTGAAGCTCCTCTAAGTCCTTGTCATCCAGCGCTCCCGGATCCTCCCCCAGCACGACGCTGATCCAGTTGTCGCATCCTAACAGCTCCTTCATGTCCACATGCAGGCCGGTCTCCCAGACCTGCCACTTTCCGCCCACGGCCTCTCTCTGATTATTCTTATACAACTTGTCCAAAGAGCTGTAACTCTCCCGGACGGGCTTGCTGACATAATACTCCTTGCCCTTGATCGTCCGAAACGTCCACCCGTCGTCTTTTAAATCTTTCTCAATGTCTTTCATATAATCGGAGCCGATCCTCCGCCCCACGATCTCCACCATGGCTTCCTTCTCAATGTACTCCCTCATGGTGGAAGAATACGATCCCTTTTTGGAAATGTACTCCGTCAGTTCCATCTTGGTACAGCCGGACAGCGCGAAAGCCGCCACCACAGCCAGCACAAGCGCCATCAGTCTCTTTTTCATGCGCACTCACCCTTCCTACTCCTAAAACCTCTCGATAATTTTTTCTGGAAACAAATACTCTGCAAATCGCAGATCCATATCCCTTTTCGCGCGGGCAAAAAAACACCTGAACTCCCGCTTCCAGTATAATAATATCATTATATTATAAGCTTCTATAAAAGTAAAGCATTAAAAAACCGCCGCGCCCTACAGCATAATGATTATATCACAATGCTGACGGACACAGCGGCTCACTTATTCCTGACAAATATATTGGCCTGTCACGCGGATTCCCTACTTCGCGTAATCTACCACTCTGGACTCCCGGATCACATTGATCTTGATCTGACCAGGATACTGTAATTCCGCCTCGATCTGCTTGGAAAGATCTCTGGCAAGAAGTACCATCTCGTCGTCGTTGATCTGATCCGGCACAACCATCACTCGAACCTCTCTACCTGCCTGAATAGCAAAAGACTTATCGACTCCTTTAAAGCTGTTTGAAATATCTTCTAATTGTTTTAAACGATTGGTATATGTCTCCAGCGTCTCGCGTCTGGCTCCCGGACGGGCGGCTGAAATCGCGTCCGCGGCCTGTACCAGACACGCGATCATGCTCTCCGCTCCCACGTCTCCGTGGTGGGCCTCCACCGCGTTGATCACCAGCGCCGACTCCTTAAACTTGCGGCACAGCTCGGCTCCCAACTGGATATGGGATCCCTCCATGTCGTGATCGACCGACTTGCCGATATCGTGCAGCAATCCGGCCCGCTTGGCCATGCGGACGTCCGCTCCCACTTCGCCGGCTAAAAGCCCGGACAAATGCGCCACTTCTATGGAGTGTTTCAGCGCGTTCTGCCCGTAACTGGTACGGAACTTCATGCGTCCCAAAAGCCGGATCAGCTCCGGATGTATGCCGTGTACGCCGACTTCGAGAGCAGCGGCCTCTCCTTCCTCGCGAATCATGGTCTCCACTTCTTTCTTCGCCTTCTCGACCATTTCCTCGATCCGCGCCGGATGGATACGTCCATCTACAATCAGCTTTTCCAAAGCAATTCTGGCAATCTCGCGCCGAATCGGGTCAAATCCCGATAAAATAACGGCTTCCGGCGTGTCGTCAATAATCAGATCGATACCGGTGAGATTTTCAAGAGTACGGATATTGCGTCCCTCGCGGCCGATGATTCTTCCCTTCATCTCATCGCTGGGGAGAGGCACGACGGAAATCGTCGTCTCGGCCACATGATCTGCCGCGCACTTCTGAATCGCAGTGACCACCAGATCCTTGGCCTTCTTGTCCGCCTCGTCCTTCGCCTGCCGCTCCAGCTCTTTTACCAAAACTGCTGTTTCATGTTTTACATCTTCTTCTACAGTCTTTAATAAGTATTCTTTTGCCTGTTCGGAGGTGAGTCCGGAAATCTTTTCGAGTTCGCGCAAATGGCTCTGACGCAGTTCTTCTACTTTCTGCTTCTCCTTCTCAAAGCCCGCCTCTCTCGCGTTTAACTTAGATTCCCTTTTCTCGAGTGCATCCAGCTTTTTGTCTAGCGTTTCTTCCTTTCCCAACACACGCTTTTCGTAACGCTGAACCTCGGCTCTGCGCTCTTTTATCTCTTTGTCGAGATCGTTCTTGGCCTTCATGTTCTCTTCCTTGGCCTCCAACAATGCCTCGCGCTTTTTGGTCTCCGCGGTCTTTAACGCGTCGTCGATAATCTCTCTCGCCTTCTCCTCCGCGCTGCCCACCTTCGCCTCTGAGACTTTAATATGGTAGGAAATTGCGGACTTCCACGCAATAACGCCCACCACTGCCAAGAGCACCAGAACCACAACGATCGTTACGATAATCTGTGGAACTGACAAAAGCACCAGGTGCACCTCCTTATTCAATTTTACTGCCCAAAAAACACAGCACATTTATTTTACACTTTTTTGTAAAAAATGTCAAGACCGACACGGCGGCCCTGACACCTGATTCCGGAAATCCGAATTACAATATTTCAAAAAAATCACAAATGATCTGCCGCTCTCTGGCTCTCCACCTGTTTTCTTATGTAGTAAATGCAGTTCTCCCTGCGGTTAAACCCATTGTAAATGGCGACCGCCATGTCCTCGCAGGTGTCGTACCCGCAGCAGGAGCAGTTGATCTTCCGGTCCTCCTCGGTGAACTTGTCCATGCGCTCGAAAACGGTATTCTTTTCTTCCTCCGACGGAGTTTCGTAAATGCACTCCCCGGACCGGTCCGTGTAATC
>CANPZR010000303.1 GCA_947589175.1 uncultured Lachnospiraceae bacterium
TTCATAATTAAAGGCATAATGCCCGGAAAATTTTCTTTTCGATCACCGTACTTTAATTTTTGCAATTGCTCATCTGTCAACTCACCGAGTGTCTGCGAAGGAAATAGTCCATTTTGTTCCAGAAAAGCCCTATATTTTTTCTGTGATTTGCCTCTATCCAAAAAGCCGAGTAATAGCGTGTTTAATTTGGCATTACTGTCTTCAAATATTTTTCCCTCATCAAATACCTTTTTTTCACCTGTACCCAAACAATGCAGGCACATACCATTGGGTGAATTTTTCTGAAACATATCTACGGACAATGGTTTTCCGTCATCATATTCAGGATCAGTAACTCCGCTTACTGAAAACAAAGAAGCCAAAGCACTATTTAATCTTGTTTTAGTTCCAACCGTACTTAAGGGATTGCTCTGCCTGATTATTCGTTGTTCCACTCCGATTGTCGGAGACAAACCTTCGATGCGTTCAAAATCATTGCTTGTCTCCAACGAAAACTGAGATTCGGTTATGGATAAATATTTTCTCTTTCCTTCTTCATATAAAACATCAAATGCGAAACTAGATTTTCCGCTTCCAGAAACACCAGTAATCGCTGTTAATTTTCCTTTAGGTATGCAAATATCGATGCTTTTAAGATTATGTTTCTTAACTTTATATAGTTTCTCATTCTATCCTGTATGATGTTACTAAAACATCACTTGCTCCTTTCTTCCCTTAAAAATTCATTTCCTCGACAAAAGAGGCGTCCTTTGCCGTCATTTCCACCCATGCAGGGCGGAACCCGCTTCGAATGGCGTTGCGCACAGATTTGATATTTGACCATGCGGCACAGTAAAACGGAACTTTCCCCCGCTCCAGAATTTCAAATGCCAAGCGACTTGTGAGCGCGGAGGCAACACCCTGTCGCCGGTAGGCGGGCAGCACATCCACGCCGATTTGCCACATGCTCTCACAGTCAGCGGAGCAGGCGGCAAGTCCGACCAGCTTATTACCATCATAAGCGCCGACGCCCAAAACATCCAGTTCCGGGCGCTTGTCGCACAGCGCATTACTCCATTCGGGCGTGTAAAGCGTTTGAAAATCTTCCGCCCGCATTAACTTCGTCGTATATGGATGCTCCAGACGCTTTAACTCATGAATATCCGGCAAAAAATATTCCGCCATAAAGCAGATCCTTTTATCCTCTTTTTGCAATTCATCGTTTAAAATGTGCATATTCGGCGTTTCAAAACAATGCTCCACGGGAAAACGATTGATGTAGGCGGTCACGAGGGCGCGATATTTTTCATTTACAGATGCAACGATGTTGTTCCCATAAGAAATCAAATGACAGTCGAGCGGCAGCGACAGATATTTCCGCGCGCGGGGATTGACCGCAGATGGAACGATGACGCTTTCCGCCTTTAGAAAATCTCCTGCATCGCAGTTTGCGTCTATCGAGGACTGCTGCATGGCAATTTGCAGGATGTCGGCATTTGTAAAGCTCATAGCATATCTTCCTTTCTAAGTGAATGAGTTTTTTTTATTTCCCTTTTCAAAGAGATGTAGAGTATTTATCCTTACAATTTTTTCTTTTCTATACTTTTAATAAAAGTTTTTTTCAATTCTTGCGGTTTATAAAAGAATTGTTTTTCCGACTTACTTAATCTTTTCTCTGCTTGCTTTATTTTTAGTAATTCCATAGAACAAATGAAATCCGCCACCTGCAACAATCGGTAATTTTGAGGTTCTGCCTTGCGAAATTCTACATTGAAAAATTGTATAGAAAAAACCACATTAAAATTGCCCCAAGTTCATTCTGTCCATTATCATAATAGACAATAACTTTGTCAAAGCCAGAGAAAAATTTTGCGTGGAAACTCATCGCACGATTTATTTCTTTCGCCAGTTTGCCAGATAGCGTGATTTTATCCGCTGCTTCTCTTCTATCTATTGCAACTGTCATATGAGAAATAGGGCATTTATTCACAAAGTTGAGCATCTTATAAAGCAATTTTCTTCTTTCATCTATGGAATATCCCGCAAATACCTCCTCCTTTCGAATTACAGGACCTGTATGTATATACTCCAGATGAAAGCCCGAATTACGAACGCTTTCCTCCAATTTTGAAACTTGTTCATCTATGCAATTTTCCTGATTATGAAAAACAAAAGTTACCAAATAGTATGACGGATACTCCTTTGCCATTCCAAAATCACCAGATTCATCAATAAATATACTAAGTTCTTTCAATGATTTTTCCTCACATATTAGAAATGGCGGGAAATTCTTCCCGCCTGCGGTGGTCCAAAGAGTTTTCACCCAGACCAAAACTGTAACTCGTTACAGCATTTATTGTATTCACAGAATACCATATTTATGTAAAAACTGCAAGTCTTTTTTTTAATTATTTTCTCTCCATCTCCCTCTTAATCCAAGTCATAATAACATCCACAAGATATTCCTGCTGAACCTGGCTCAATTCCCGCCCCGGCGGCAGTTTATGCCATTTTCTTATACATTCCCGGCAACACGTCGCTGTCGCGTGTTGCGCGATGAACACCGGGTGCCCCTTTGTCGGCGTCTGTTTCCCGTCATTGGCAATAACCGCAGGCGCCACCCTTTTTGCTATAAAATCTCTTGCATGATCTTGTATGGTGTCCAATCCCTTTTTGTTTATGTAATCAATATCCTTCTGTTTTAGATGAAAACTGCTCCTGAACTTGGAATTGTCCAGACGTTCAAACAGCTGCGCATACCACTCGTTTTTAGTCATATGAATCCCCATTCTTGTCACCTGATAAGCCATATTATACCACTCCATATGCCAAAGTCAACGGTGCCTCGGAAATCCCCTAATATTTAATTTTATACCGGTCATACAATTTCATGATTTTTACAAACAATTTCAGCGTATCAGATTCGCATGTCACAATCGCGTCTATATTTTTATTTACTATTTCCCTCACCGGCAGCGCCTAACCTTCCATTCCCCTCCTTCTTCGCACGCGCAGCGCAGCCGTCCCCGCCGACAGAAGTCCCGCGGACAGAAACAGCGATACGGCGGTGCAAAAGCTCATGCAGGAGAAGCTCTTTCCGCAAAATCGGTACAGCTCGTTGCCTGTATAAAAATTCCAGAAATCCATCATCCGCACGGGCAGGAAATTCGTGAACCAGTGGTTTACCGGATAGAGATAAATCTGGTCGAAAATCACGAGCATGAGAAGAAAAATCGCTATAACCGCCCCGCTTGTCAGAAGGCTCTTGAAAAGAATGGTGACAAGCAGCGTCAG
>CANPZR010000304.1 GCA_947589175.1 uncultured Lachnospiraceae bacterium
GACCGAAAAGCGGATTGCCCCCTTGTCATCACATAAGCCGGCAATCCGCTTTTCGGTCAGCGCCGCCCCTACCTGGAGGTTTTCTATCCAGTCATATGAATCTATTTTCTGAGACAGGACGGCATCCTGAATACACATCACCCGGTACATTTTTACCCGGTTCCTATACTCTTCCCTCTTTGCACAGTTCTCCTTTGTAAACGGTAAAAATCCGGGGGCATAGCCATGCTTCCGCAAATACTGCCATAAAAATTCCCGTGTAAGCAGATGCTTCATGGCATCTGTCAAAAAGAAAAGCTTCTTACATTTAACTCCCTCTAACTTTTTTCTTATATCCTCATGGTAAACATCCATCGCGGCTACCACGATGCAGGCATCCTTTATAAGTTCCCGGCCATCATCGACCGAATACACCGGTATTCCCTTTAGCAGTCCCCTCTCAGGAAAGCCAGCTTTCCTGTCGCTTACCAGAAATCCGTCCGGAACCCGCAGGAAATCAAAGCCTTCTTTCTGCATCTGGATAATTTCTTCACTTCGCAGGCCTGCTCCATAGAAAAATAATTTATCTTCTGGCTGGATCTCTCTTTTCATTGTCTCAAGAGCCGCGCCTGCCCGCTTGTAACTCTGGTCATCCTCACTGTAATTCAGCATCGCCCTACCTCTGCTTTCCATATTTCACCTATACCCAGTAAGCCTCTATATCATGATGCGATTTTCTCTTGCTCTCTTCCGGAATAATTCCCCAGTCTCTTCCATATAGATTATCCAAATACTCCTTATAGCCGACTGGCACATTTACCTCAATATCTTCAAATGGCATGCGAAGCGTTTCACTGTAAACGCTTTTTTGTGTGTAATCGCGCTCCCCATACGGTGTTCCCAGGACTCCTACATATTCTGCGCTGTCAAAATCATACCGCTCCATAAATTCCTTCTGATTCTTATACCATTTGGGGAAAATCTTTATACACCCATCTGTTGCATAAAAATCCTGCCAAATCTTCCTGTTAAGCTCTTTATATTCTGAAAAAAACAATCTCCTTTCACTCATTTCATTTGGCATCCCAATCAATGGAAAAACATCCATTCCAATCGGATATATCCTTTTTACAGTCCCTATATTTTCTTGAACAAGAGTTCTTCTGTCAACCATTTTTGCCAGCATATCACTGTATTCATTTCTCTGGGATACTCCCATACCCAGCATGGAAAACCTGTCATTTTCTTCTTCTTCAAAAATTTCTATAAGCCTCTGGTAGTCCTTCCACGGCAGGAATATATCCGCATCATCATCCCAGGGAATAAAGCCCTTATGACGGATTGTTCCTAAGAGAGTGCCGCCGCAAACCCAGTAGCGGAGCCCATGTTTCCGGCACAGTTTATCCACATATGAAAGAATGTCTTTTTCGACCTCCTGAATCTCTTTCAGCGACATTCTCATTTTGCCTTTAAACATATTTTCTATTTCCTCATCGAAAAAATCGCACACCTTGTAAAAATGGATGTCCTCCTTATATCCCAGTCCTTCCAGTCTTTCTTTGATTGCTGGGTACTCCTCAGAGGCAATCAATATCTTCACCCGGTCGTCAAAAGGAATCAGCCTTTCATTTACAGTAACTGCGAAAATCACCCCAGATGAGTCATTTAAGTAGCGATACGCAAAATTTTTTATATCCATGTTTGCCGCCAGCACAGCCAGCTCGTCATCCGATATGTAACATTCGACAGGATTCCATCCCTTATTGGACAGGATTGTCCGCATGGAAAACGAATACCGGTCCAGGCCATACAGGATAACCCGCTGATTTTTCTCTATCACATTCCTGGCCATCAGACCTTCCAGCCCCTCTGCCACCTGTCCGATCAGGCTCTTAATATAATATTTCTCCATATGCGCTAACCTCTCTTTCTATCTGGAATTTTCCCGCAGGATCCGGATCGTGTGTTCAATCCCCTGCTCAACAGAAAACAATGGACTCCATCCCAGACGCTTCAATTCTGTATTATCCACGATCTGCTTCCTTATCGGCGAGGCCTCTGCACGCTCCAGCGCGTCCGCTTCTTTAAATGCTACATTCACTCCGGCTGCCCTGGCGCACATGTCCGCAAACTGGCGTATCGAATAGGCCTCATCTGACGCGATCCCATATACCTGCCCGGTCTTTCCACAGGACAATGCCGTCAACATTCCCGATACGCAGTCGGCAACATAGGCAAAAGAGCGCACCTGCTGGCCGGGACTGTTCATGACAATATCCTGTCTTCTGGAAGCGCTGGCAATAAACTGCGCCATCGCCCGGTTATCCTCTGCCGTAATGTTCGGCCCGAATGTATGGCATGGCCGCAGGATCACCACATCCGTCCCATATTCATAGTTATAGGACAGACACAACGTTTCGCCCGCCTTTTTTCCGACAGGATAACAGGCCCTCGGCGAAAGATGGTCTATATCCTCCTGCACCTCCCCCGACGAGACGAACAGGACACGGCAGGAGGGCGTCTTCCGCGCTATGTCCAGCGTGCGCTGCATCCCCAGTATATTGGCAAGCATAATTTCTACCGGGGCTTTGCGAAAAGCCCGGGGGCACGCGTCACTGGCAGCATTGATTATGATATCCGGGCACAGCTCCGTTTCCAAAGACATCACATTTCCTTCCAGAAAATGAAGATATTCCCTTTCATTGCCAAAGCACTTTTGCAGATGGCTGTAATTCCTGCTCACGACATAAATATGGCTGGCAATCATCCCTGCCTCTATGGCATATATCAGGCAGTCGGCCAGAAAAGAGCCGATCAGCCCGGAAGCGCCCAATATCAGTATGTTTTTTTCCGTAAAAAAATTCATATTCTTTGTATTGCGAACCACACATTCTATATCGCTCCAATACAGCCTGTTTTGAAAATCATTCATTTCTTTTAATCCTTCAGCCACTCGGCCCTTTTTGCCAATAGCAGCGCCTTAAAAATATCTATATCCTCTACCGTAGTCAGCTTTAAATTTTTCTCTGATCCTTTTGAAAAATATACCGGCTCTCCCATCTCAATCATCAGCGTACAGGAAGCTACGGAATTAGTGATGCCCTTTTCTATCGCCTTCCTGTGAATCTCCAGCAGATGCCCCAGCTGAAATCCCTGTGGCGTCTGGGTTCTCTTGAGATTTTCCCGGTCAAAAATCCGTCCCGAGCTTGTCTGATTATCTGTAACAAGCATCGCCTCCGCACAGGGTATGGCTGCAATCGCATTGCCGTGCTCCATCGTCTTATTGA
>CANPZR010000305.1 GCA_947589175.1 uncultured Lachnospiraceae bacterium
AACCACTCGGACACCTCTCCAAGACTGCTTGACTAGTATATCATCCCTTCGCTTGCCCTGTCAAGGAAAATTTTATCGATTTGGACTTTATTTTTGACCCCTGGTTCAGCAGTCGGCTCTGGCCGGAATGAAATTTTACCCCACCTGGAATTTTTTCCATGACTCGGTGGCTTTTTGGAGGATGCGTTCCCTGGACGCCCGCTTTTTCCCGCCCAGAGTAAACCAGGAAATCGTTACCTTCTGTTTTTCACATCCGGCAAACAGCCGGGCGGCAAGCTGATCCGCATGAAATTTCTTGGCCGCTATTTTTTTCTCTTTTCCCTTTTCATAATAGAAATAACTCCAGACTTCTTTTGCCTTTTTAGTCAGGCGGCTCTCGGCGATGGCGTAGGTCCGATCCGTGAGCATGCCGTTTTTCAGCGTGATGGCGCCGTACCATGTCCACCGGCTCCCCGCGCCGCCAGACGCGTAATCCTGGGCGCAGTAATAATATGTGCCGGTAGCTTTATCCACATAAGCGGTGTCTATCCCGTTTACAATATCGACTTCTCCGACCTCGTTGCTGATCGGGAGGAGTTTTGTCCCGTCCGCGCTCACCTGATAGTAACAGGCGGTTGTAAAAGCGCCGGAGCCCTCCAGTCCGCTGGACGCGATCAGCTCCAGCCTGCCATTGTGGTCCAGGTCGGTAATGGCAAAATGGCGGATCACATCGCTGAAATCATAGGGCTCTTCCTGCCACATGCCCCAGTTCTGCGCGATGCAGGCCAGCTGGGCGTCCTCGGAATCCAAAACCGCTCCGGGGGATTCCTGGTCATCCGGCTGTTCGGGCTTGATTTTTTCCCACTTGCCGGTGGTCCCCGGATTTTCCCACGCTCCGATCATTCCAAAATAAATTTTGTCGGAATCTTTTTTGCTGACCAGCTCCGCTTTTGCGGAGGGAATGTCGATGCAGATGTAATATTCCTTGTCAAAGTCGTCGTCGCATCTGTACAGCAGCAGCTTATCCTCTATAATCGCCAATCCGTCAAAGTGGCGGGCGGAATTTCGCAGCGACTCCGTCAGCGCCTGCTCATAGGAGAGGGATTTTTCTGCGAGCGAATAGGAAAATACGCGCGGATGCTCCATGTTCTTCACAAAATAGAGGGTGTCCCCGCTTACGAAAAGGCTGTCGTTATAGTAGGCGTCGTCCCATGCCAGCTGATTTTCGTCAAAGCACTGATGGAATTGCTCCTCTGAAATCAGCTCGTCCTTCTGACCTGTCTGGCAGTCATACCGCCAGATGCTCTGGTCGTTAATAATCTGATAATAGACGGCGCCGCGGGCCGGATCCGCGACAAAAGCGGCATCGGAAAAGCATCGGGAATCTATGCTCTCCGGCTTGCCGCCATCCAGCGGACAGGCCCAGAATTCATAGGCGTCCTCCTCCATCATTCCCGCCGTCCTTCCCGTGTGCAGAATGACCTTGTCATCCACGACTTCCGAGGCGAGCGACAGCGCGAAATCCGGCAGATGAGCCGCATAATCATCAAGTGGGATCCTGGCGGGCTTCCCCCCGGCTTTCCGGTCATATATGTAGAAAGCCCCGTCCGAGAGAAAAGTAAAATAATTCTCGTCCGCGTAAATCGTGCCGCGCTCTCCGACAAGACCGCCAGTGGCGCCGTATATCATACCACTGCTCCAGCGCCATTTTAATGTAAAAAGCTCCTTGGTCTGCTCCTTGGCAAGCTCTTCTCCGGAATCGGATGAAATAAGAGGCGTGGACAGTACCTTCTGATCCGCGTTTTTGTTTTCTCCCATCCATATTATTTCCGTGTCGCTGACCCAGAGGAGGGTTATATCATCAGAAAATTTTTTATATCGCTCTACCGGCAGGGCGACCGTCTGCAGGTAGGCGCCATCCAGAGACCATTGCTCCAGTTTCCCGCCATATAATGGGAAATAGACCATGTGGCTGTTGGCGTGGGGATAAAAGGCATTAGATGTTCCGGCCTGCGCTTTGTCCTCATTGACTTTTTCCGGAGTGTTTTTCTCCGGGGTATTTTCCTTTACACTGCCGCCGTCTGAACAGGAGACAGTCCCCGTTATTATTCCAAAAAGAATCACCGCGTACAGGGCGCAGCGGATGATTTTTCTAAGCATTTTACCATATCCTTTCAGGGGGCGTCTCATCCTAATTTCAGCCCCGGCACGGCGTTTAAATCCAGCCCGTGCCGCACCCCGCGCACGAAATCATAGTACCCGGCGGCTCCGATCATGGCCGCGTTGTCGGTGCAGAGAATCGGCGTGGGCATATAAAAGGCGTATCCTCTCTCCCGGCATGCCGCCTCCATAGCCGCTCTAAGGCCCCCGTTGCAGGCAACTCCTCCGGCTATCGCCACTTTCTTTATGTCAAAATTTTCCGCCGCCAGCATCGTGTGATTCACAAGAACGTCCACTACCGCCTGCTGGAAGGACGCCGCCACATCCGCCTGAGAATACTCGACTCCCTTCATCCGGCACTCATTGAGGTAATTGAGGACCGCGGACTTTAAGCCGCTGAAGCTGAAATCATAGGGCGCGTCCTCAATGGACGCCCGCGGAAACGCGATGGCGTCGGGATTCCCCTCCCCGGAGAGCCGGTCAATCTGCGGGCCGCCGGGATATCCTAACCCGATGGCCCTTGCCACCTTGTCAAATGCCTCCCCCGCCGCGTCGTCCCGCGTCCGTCCGAGAATCTCATACTCGCCGTAATCCCGCACCCGGACCAGATGGCTGTGTCCTCCGGACGCCACCAGGCACAGAAACGGCGGCTCGAGATCCGGATTCGCAATATAATTCGCGGAAATATGCCCCTCGATGTGATGAACGCCCACCAGAGGCTTGTGCGCCGCGTAGCTGATTGCCTTGGCCGCTCCCACGCCCACGAGCAGCGCCCCCACAAGGCCGGGACCGTAGGTGACGCAGACGGCGTCCATGTCCTCCAATGTCCGGTCCGCCGTGACAAGCGCCTCCTCGATGACCTGGTTGATCTTCTCAATGTGCTTGCGGGAGGCAATCTCCGGCACCACGCCGCCGTAAATCTTGTGTATGTCAATCTGTGAAGCGATAATATTGGAGAGCACCTGCCTGCCGTTCACCACCACCGCGGCGGCCGTCTCGTCGCAGGAGCTCTCAATCGCTAACACCGTAATATCCTTGTCCATCTTTCTCCTCATTCTGCCGCGTCCGCGGTCTTTGTCAAAATCAGCTTTTCTTTTCCTTCTGCGCGGAATCCTGCGTCTCCGC
>CANPZR010000306.1 GCA_947589175.1 uncultured Lachnospiraceae bacterium
GAGATCGTGGCGGAGTTTATCCAGAAAGCAGTCGGAGGCGATCTTTTTGAGGTGGAGACAGTCAAGGAGTATGCGGCGGATTATTATGCCTGCATCGACGAGGCAAAAAAAGAACTGCGTGAGCAGGCGCGTCCGGAGCTGAAAAAAGTTCTGGACAGCATTGACGGTTACGATAACATCTTCGTCTGCGGGCCGTGTTGGTGGGGTACTTTTCCGATGGCGGTGTTCACTCAGCTTGAAAAGCTGGACTTTGCAGGAAAAAAGGTCATGGCAGTCATGACACATGAGGGGAGCGGGCTCGGCTTTTGTGAGCGTGACTTGAAGAAAATCTGCAAGGGAGCGTCCTTTGGAAAGGGACTTGCCGTCCACGGCGCGGATGCTGCGAAATCGGAAGGTGTGGTAGCTGCATGGGCTAAACAGTCAGTTTAAGAGAGAGATACAGACTATACTATTTCATGAAATGGAGGTTATCACAATGAAAAAAGAAGTTATGCTTGTAACCGGAGCAGGACAGATCAGTATGGCGATTGCCCGTCGCATTGGCTTCGGTAAAAAAATTATTCTGGGTGATAAGAAAAAGGAAAATGCCGATGCGATTGCAAAGGTAATGAATGATGCAGGCTTTGATGTGATGCCTATGGAAATGAATTTATCAAGCAGAGAGTCCATTCTGGCACTGATTGCAGAGGGACAGAAATACGGCGAGATCAAGATGCTTGTTAACGGTGCGGGTGTTTCGCCGAGTCAGGCTCCTATCGAGGCAATTTTGAAGGTTGATCTTTACGGAACGGCGGTGCTGTTGGAGGAAGTCGGTAAAGTTATCGCAGAGGGCGGAACGGGCGTGACAATCTCCAGCCAGAGTGGATGGCGTATGCCTGCGCTCACAGCAGAGCAGGATGAGCAGCTTGCCACCACTCCAACAGAAGAACTTTTAAATCTTGATATTCTAAAGCCGGAGAACATCCGCGACACGCTCCACGCTTACCAGATGGCAAAACGGTGTAATGAAAAGCGTGTCATGGCGGAATCCGTTAAATGGGGTGAGCGCGGCGCGAGGCTCAACGACGTTGCTCCAGGCATTATTGTGACGCCTCTTGCCATTGATGAGTTTAACGGACCGCGCGGAGATTTTTATAAGAATATGTTTGCAAAATGTCCCGCTGGTCGTCCCGGTACAGCAGATGAGGTGGCAAATGTGGCGGAGCTTCTAATGAGTCCTGCGGGCGCGTTCATCACTGGATCAACGATCCTGATTGATGGGGGTGCAACGGCAAGCTACTTCTATGGGCCACTGAAACCGGAAGAACATTGAATGAATTGAAGGTCTATGGTCATCGCGGGCTGGGTGGATTTTAAAATTAAGGAGGAAACGAAAATGATTTTAGACAGAAACGAAAACAAAGAAGTTGTAGTTCTTTTAGGAGCAGGCAGCATGGGATGCGCCATTGTCCGCCGGATTGCCGCGGGCAAAAAGATTCTGCTTGGCGACATTAGTGAAAAGGCGCTGGAGCGGGTATCGCATGAGTTTACTTACAGCGGGTATGATGTGGAGACGCAGATCGTGGACGCCTGTGATGAAAAGTCGATCAGGGAGTTTGCAAAGAAAGCGGCTGCGCTTGGTCCTGTCATGTATTATATCCATACAGCGGGCGCATCACCCAGCCAGGCAAGCCCCGAACATATCATAGCGCTTGACCTGATCGGCACATCTTATGCCATTGACGCCTTTGGGGAAGTGATGGCAAGGGGTGGCGCGGGCTTGGTCGTTTCAAGCCAGACGGGTTATATGCCTCATACGCTTACTGCCGAGGACGAGGAAGCGCTTGCCATGACGCCGACAGATCAGCTTGCTTCTCTCCCTTGTCTTGACGGATCCAAAACGCCGAATCCGGGTGCAGCCTATATCGTGTCGAAACGGGCAAACCAGCTTCGTGTACGCACGGCGGCAGCTACAACATGGGCAGACCGGGGCGCAAGGATCAATACCATCAGTCCTGGCATTATCGTGACGCCGCTTGCCTATGATGAGTTCAATGCACCGGGCAATACTTACCAGAATATGATTGACTGTTCGGCTGTACGGCGCGCGGGGACATCGGATGAGATTGCGGCGGCTGGCGCATTTTTGCTAGGGCCGGACGCAGGATTTATCACTGGAACGGATCTTTTGATTGACGGCGGCGTCATTGCGGCGCTGAAAAGCGGAAAGTTTGATCTGCGTGTCAGATAAGGGGATATTATGGAACGCCAAATGCAGAAGTTGAGGAATGGATTGAAAGCGTAATACAATTTTGCAGGTAGGTATCTTTTTATATTGCAAGAAGTCGGAACCTGCTTGATTTCAAGTGAAAAAGCCGATATAATAAAAGAGAATTGTTGGCTGTAAAATGTTGTAAGAGGGAGATAACCGTGAATATAAATAATATTAACTTTACTTCGTTTATCCATGTGGCGGAGGCCGGCAGTTTCAATAAGGCCGCCGATGGACTGTATATTACATCTACTGCCCTGATCAAGCAGATCAATCTTCTGGAAAACGATTTGGGAGTGACTCTTTTTGAGCGGTCGCACAGAGGGCTGAAGCTTACAAAGGCGGGAGAGTCTCTGTATAAGGACGCGAAGTACATAACTGAATACTGTCGCGAAGCGGTTCTCCGTGCCAAAAGCGCCATGTCAGAGGAAGAACAGGTGATCCGTATTGGGACGTCTCCGATCATGCCCGCCCAGATGCTGATGGATTTGTGGCCTAAAATACATGAACACTGCGCCGATGTGAGCTTTCGGTTAGTTCCCTTTGAAAATACTTCGGATAATGCCAGGGAAATTTTAAAAAATCTCGGACAGAATATTGATGTCGTCACGGGTTTTGCAGATGAGCTCTTGATGAGCCAGCGGAACTGCGTGGGCTTTGAGATTGAGAGAGAACCCATCTGTTGTGCTGTTTCGATATACCATCCGTTAGCGGAAAAGGAAGTGCTGACCATGAGGGACCTGTACGGAAAAAACCTGATGATAATGCATCCGGGATGGTGTCAGCATATGGATGAGATGCGCAGGAATCTTGAAGAAAAGCATCCCCAGATTCATCTTGTGGACTTTGACCTCTATGACGTGAGTATTTTTAATCAGTGCGAGCAGAGCCGGGACATTCTGGTATCCATAAAGAGCTGGAGCGTGGTTCATCCTCTGATGAAGGTGATTCCGGTAGAATGGGACGATGATTAC
>CANPZR010000307.1 GCA_947589175.1 uncultured Lachnospiraceae bacterium
TCTTGAATGGGCGCGCTTTTCAGCCTATATTATAGGTTTTCATCTCTCGCGGAGCAAGAACCGCTCCGCGGTTCTTGAATGGGCGCGCTTTTCAGCCTATATTATAGGTTTTCATCTCTCGCGGAGCAAGAACCGCTCCGCGGTTCTTGGATGGGCGCGCTTCTCAGCCGCCCATTTTTTATCGATTCATCTCACTGATATAGCCGTCCTCCTCGTGCTCCGCGATCAGATCCCGCACCTCGCCGGGAAGCACCTTACACAGATCCCCGCCCATGGTATTTTTCATCACTTCCATAGCGTTTCCGTACTTCACCGCCATGCCAGGGTCGTCGGAATACTGAATCAGTCCGTAGAGCACGCCGGACACAAAGGCGTCCCCGCTGCCGATGCGGTCCACCACCGCGATGTGCTCGTAGGGCTTTTCCTCGTAAAAGCGCCCGCTGCTCTTTTCAAACAGGCAGGATGTAAAGCTGTGGTCGATGGTGCTGTGCACCGTCCTCCTGGAGCTGCACACATAGGAAATATCGTATTCGTCCGCAAAGCTTTTCATCATCTTTTTCAGATCGCCCTTTTTCCCAAACGTGAGCCTGGCCGTCTCCTCCGTGCAGAAGAAGATGTCCACCATGGGAAGAATCGTCTCCGCGTACAGGCGGGCGTCCCTTTCCTCCCAGAGATTTTCCCGAAAATTCACATCAAAGGAGACGAGAACCCCCTGCTCGTGGAACCGCCGGATCATCTCCGTAGTGATCTTCTTCATCCTCTCCCCCAGCGCCGGATTGATGCCGCTGGTGTGGAATACACGGGCATTCTTCCAGAGCCGTACCGGCAGCTCATTCAGCGAAATCCGGGAATAAGAGCTGTTGTGGCGGTCGTAAATGACCTCCGGCTTCCGCGGCGAGCTCCCCTTCTCATAGTAGTACAGCCCCATCCGGGCGCGGTTTCTGCTGTCCGGCCTCAGATACTCGTCCGATATCCCGTAGGCCCGCACCTTTCTCCGAACCATGGCTCCCAGCGCGTGGGCCGGAATCTTGCTGATGATTCCGCAGCTTCCCCCCAACTGGGACACGCCCGCTGCCACATTCAGCTCCGCGCCGCCCACATGACAGGCAAAATTGTCCGCGTCCATGACCCTCTTGTCTCCTGTCGGGGAAAAACGAAGAAGAATCTCTCCAAATGTCAACAAATCGTACATAATCTTCTCCTCTCTCGTTCTTTCTGATACTATAATAGCACAATTTTTTCATTTAAAAAATGATATTTATGAAAAATTTTTTGCAAACATTATTTAAAAAATTTTCAGAAAAATATTTTAGGAAAATTTATTTAGGAAAATTTATTGTTCCGCTTCTTTCAGGGACTCGTCCACCCCGTCCAGCACCTGCTGCAGATTTTCCACAATGCGATCCAGCTCCTTGATCGCCATCTGACCGTCCTCCTCTGTCGTCTCCTCCACCTGGGCGCCGATTTTTTCCGACATATCCGTCAGCTTCTGCTTCATGTCGGTAAATTCTTTTTCTGCCTTTAACTCATTTTCCTCTACTTTTTTCTCAATATCCGCGTACAGCTCCAGCGCCCGGTTGGTCTTTTCCCGGATCGCCGTCACCGTCTCGTCCTTGATATCGTCGCCGCAGCCCGCGCACAGTCCCGCCGTCAGGCACACCGCCAGCAAAAACGCCATCCATCTTTTCCTCATAGCCCTTAATCCCCCTCTCCTTTTTTCTTGAAAAATTTTATATGAACAATGTTGCGTCGTACATTGTTCATTGTATGCTCCAGAGAGTTCCCTCTCTCGTGTCTTTCAGCGTGATTCCCTTCGCCGCCAGCTCGTCCCGGATTTCGTCGGCCCGCGCGAAATTCTTCTCCTTTTTCGCGGCCTTCCGCTCCTCGATCATCCGCTCCACATAAGCCGTCAGCTCATCGTCCGCCGCCGGCGCGGATTCCGCTTCCTGCTCCAGCGCCTCCTTCAGTCCCAAAGACAGGACCTCGTCGAGCCGCGCCACGATTTTTCTCTTGGAGGCGTCGCTTATATCCGCCTTCAGCGCGTCGTACAGCACGGTAATAGCCGATGAGGTGTTGATATCATTTCCCATCGCCTCGGCGAACTGCTTCTCATACAGCGCCACCGCCGCCTCGTCTATATCTCCCTCGCGGGACAGATTGACCACTCTCTTTTTCAGCTTTTCATAGGCCGCCACCACGTTGTCCAGCGCCTCCCAGGAAAATTCCAGCGGCTTTCTGTAATGGGAGAGCAGGCAGAAGTACCGGTACACCATCGGATCGTACCCCTTCTCCTCCATCAGCGAGACTGTGAGGAACTCGCCCTTGGACTTGCTCATCTTTCCGCTCTTTGTGTTCAAATGGTTCACATGGAACCAGTAATTGCACCACTTGTGGCCCACATAGGCCTCGCTCTGGGCAATCTCGTTGGTGTGATGCGGGAAAATATTGTCCACGCCGCCGCAGTGGATATCCATGTACTCGCCCAGATGCTTCATGCTGATGCAGGAGCACTCAATGTGCCACCCCGGATAGCCCACGCCCCAGGGACTGTCCCATTTCAGCTCCTGATTGTCGAACTTGGACTTGGTGAACCAGAGGACGAAATCCGTCTTGTTCCGCTTGTTCGTGTCCTCCTCCACGTCCTCGCGCACGCCTACCTTCAGCTCGTCCTCCTTCTGTGCCGACAGCACATAGTAATTCTCCAGCTTTGACGTGTCGAAATATACATTTTCTCCCGCCACATAGGCGTAGCCCTTTTCAAGCAGTACCTCAATCATGTGAATAAACTCCGGGATACAGTTCGTGGCGGGCTCTACCACGTCCGGCCTCTTGATTCGGAGCTTTTCGCAGTCCTGCATGAAGGCGTCCGTGTAGAACCTGGCAATATCCATGACGCTCTTGTGCTCCCGCTTGGCCCCGGCAAGCATCTTGTCCTCGCCGGTGTCCCCGTCGCTGGAGAGATGCCCGACGTCCGTAATGTTCATAACCCGCTTCACATCGTATCCCACAAAGCGCAGGTGCTTCTCCAGCACATCCTCCATAATGTAGCTGCGCAGATTCCCGATATGGGCAAAATGGTAGACTGTGGGGCCGCAGGTGTACATGGCGACCTTTCTTTCCTCGTTGGGAATAAACTCCTCTACCCTTTTGCTCAGCGTATTGTATAAATAAGTCTTTGTCTCTATCATATTTCGCGCTCCCATTATTTAGTGATACCTTTAT